>JARRJS010000099.1:0-16783 GCA_037388885.1 Gemmatimonadota bacterium | reverse complement strand
GCGGTGCCGGCCCTCTTCCTGGGGATCAACCAGTATCCGGGGATCGAGAAGATGGACCTCTCGAGCATCCACGCGTGTCTCTCCGGATCCGCTCCGCTCCCGGTGGAGGTGCTGGAGCGTTTCGAGGCGCTGACGGGGAGCAAGATCACCGAGGGCTTCGGCCTCACGGAAACCTCACCGCTGACCCACGCGAACCCCCTGTACGGGCTCCGGAAGGTCGGGTCGGTGGGCGTGCCGGTGCCCGGAACCGACATGAAGGTCGTGGACGTGGCGACGGGCGAGCGGGAGCTGGGGCTCGGCGAGGAGGGGGAGCTGTGCGTGAAAGGCCCCCAGGTCATGGCCGGGTACTGGAACCGCCCGGTAGAGACGGCGCGGGTCCTGCGCGACGGTTGGCTGTACACCGGCGACCTGGCCCGCGTGGACGAGGACGGATTCACCTCCATCGTCGGGCGGAAGAAAGACATGATCCTGGCCGGCGGCTACAACGTCTACCCGGACGAGGTGGATCGCGTGCTCCACGCCCACCCGGCGGTCTTGGAGGCCGCGACCATCGGGATCCCGGACCCGAAGCGGGGCGAAACGGTCAAGTCGTTCATCGTGCTGAAGCCCGAGGCCTCGGCCACCGTCGAGGAGCTCCTCGATTTCTGCAGGACGGAGCTCGCGGCCTACAAGGTCCCGAGGCACGTCGAGTTCGTCCCGGAGCTTCCGAAGAGCAGTTTGATGAAGGTCCTCCGGGGGGAGCTGCGCCGGCGGGAGACGGAGGCAGCGGCGGCCGCATCCATACCGGTTGCCAGCGGTACCTGAGGGCCACGTCGCGCTCCGCTTCGGCGTCAGCCGCGGGGTCCTGGGCGGAGGCGGCAACGACATCGCCCGCGGTCCGGTGTCGGGCATCTGCCTCTAAGGGATTCCCAGATCCACCTGACCTCGTTTCACACGAGCACGCATGGAGTCCACATCGGCTTTCATGCGTTCGACGAGAGCCGCAAACCTGGGATCATCGGCGATGCTCCTGAGCCGCGGGTCCATGGCGGTTTCCCTGTAGCCGCGGCCACCCCCCCTCTCGACCCCCTCCTGGAGCCAGGCGAGAGCCTCTTCTCTGTCCCCGGACAGGGCGCTCACCAGGGCGAACCCGTAAAGGATTCCGATCTCGTCTGCGTTCCTGCCCCGGGCATCGACCAACCACTGTCGGGTTTCCTCTAGGAGCGCCCGCGCCCGGTCTTCTTCTCCCTTTTCCAGGAGCGCCCAGGCCAACCCGGTCCTGATATCGGACGTCATCCAGCCGAGACCCCAGTCCGGCACATCCCTGTACAGGGATTCGAACTCCCGCGCAGCGACTTCGGCGTTCCCGGCGAACATGGCAACGACGGCGTTCAGCTCTCGTGCGTAGAGGTCGTCGGGTTCGTCCTGGAGCCAGGCGGCCGCTCCCCTGTGGGCTTCGTCCAACCGGCCCTGTTTCAGCTCGAGGCTGACCCAGTACGCGGGAAGCGCGTAGAACGGCTTCTCGAATTCCGCCGACTCCTCCAACCACCGGACAGCTTCGTCATCCATGTCCATGCACATGGCGGCGTCGGCCAGGTTTATGACAGGCAGCGGATCGCGAGGATTCACTTCGTGGGCCCGGGTAAGCCACTCGTAGGCCTCATCGCACCGCCCGTGGTTCAGGGCGTCGAACCCCAGGTTGTTCAGGGGACTGGCATAGCTCGGGTTCAGGCGCACCGCCTGGAGGTACGCCTCCTTCGCCGCTTCGGGTCGCCCGAGCATGGAGTGGGAAATGCCGAGGACGTTGTGTCCCAGTGGAAGGTCAGGATCCAGGGCCAGTGCACGACGAGCCATCAGACGGACGGAGTCTGCCCACTCCGCCGGCGCGCCCTGGTACGCCACTTTGCGGTAGAAGGCGTACCCCAGCTCTGCGTAGGCCGCGGCGAAGAGGGAGTCTACCTGAATGGCCTGGCGGAACAGCTCGATGGCCGTCTCCAGCTCCGCCGCATTCCCCTGCTCCAGCTCCCGGCCACGCTGCAGGAGGCCATACGCCACCGTGTCCCGGGTAGGAAGGGTGCCGATCCTCTCCTCCTCGCCCGGCAACAGGGTGGCGTGGAGAGCCGACGTGATCTCCCTGGCCAGGGCGCTCTGGATGGCAAAGACACTCTCGACGGAGTATGGTCGGTCGTAGGTTTCCCCCCAGAGGTGCTCATCCGTCCGGGCGTCGATGAGTTGTGCATTGATCCGGATCCTGTCGCCGGCCTTCTGGACACCGCCTTCCAGAACCGCAGTAACGCCCAGCTCTTCTCCGATCCGACGCATGCTCACCTCGGTGTCCCGGTACTCCATCACCGAGGTCCTGGAGGTCACGCGGAGGGCGTGGATCTTGGACAGCTGGGTAAGGATGTCGTCGTGGATGCCGTTGGTCAGGGCCTCCGCCTCGTCCCCGCCGCTCAGGTTGGAAAACGGCAGCACGGCGATGGGGACTCGCCCATCCACCGTGAAAGCCACCGAGCGCCGGGAAAAGACCAGGAACAGCCCGACGCCCAGGACGATGGCCGTCACCGCGCCCAATGCCCAGGGGGCCAGAGAACGTCGCCTCCCCGACGGGAGGCTACCAGCATCCTCCTGCGGAGCGGACGCCCGCTGGATACCGTCCGGCGTCACGTCCACGGCCCAGGCCAGAACCAGCGCCACCGGGAAGCCGAGAAGGATGAGGACGGTCAGGACCTGCCACGTCGTGTGGGACAGCTCCAATGCCTCGAAGATGAGCTGAGCGCCTTCGATGACACCGATCCCCACCAGGGCGTAAGCCGCCGCAACGCGGGTGACCTTCCGCCGCTTCAGCTCCGCGAGGAATTGCGAGAGCGTGGATGCCATGCGAGGTGGCTCCAGGGAGAAGACACCACCCAGACCGTCGATTCCCCGAACCCCAACATTCAAGACGGCCGCCAACAACCGCAAGGTGCGTGTGCTTCCGGGCCCCCACCCGCGGCGCCTTCAGGCCCGGCCGGTTCCGCCAGCACCCTCGATCGTCAGACGCTCCCGGAAAGATGAACGGTCAGATGGCCCAGTCCGATTCTCCGGAGTATGGCGGGGAATTCCGGACGATCACGGAGGCCGAGAGATCGCGGCACAGCCATCAGGTAGAGGAGGTTGCTGTCCCTTTCTTCCACCGCTCGGTCCAGGCTCGAGAAGGCCTCGGTATATCGGCCCAGACCGGCAAGCGCCACCGCCATCCAGAAACTCGACACGTAACCTTCTTCGCGCCGCTCTTCCAACTCCGCCAGAATCTCCTTTGCCTTCTCTTCGTCTCCCGCCGCGCCGAGGAATCCGGCGAGTATTCCCAGCCAGGGGGTTGGACGCCCCGCGAGGCGAACGGCCTCCTCGACCTGAAGGATCCCCTCCTCGTGTCTTCCCATCCTGAACAGAGTGTCTCCCAGGCCCAGAAGGCTCACCGACGCTTCAGGATTCTCCAACAGTGCCTGCCGGTGGGATGCTTCTGCTTCCTCCAGACGGCCGAAGAGCATCTGGAGGGTGCCCAGTCGCACGTCGGCTCTGGAATCGAGCGGGCTCAGACGGGAAGCCTTCCGATTGGCCGCCAGGGCCTCGTCGTACTGATGCCGGACGTACGTCCAGTAGAACTCCAGCCACAGATACGCGTCGGCGAAGTTCGGGTTGATCCGCAGAGCCCGGTCGAAGTCCGCCTTCGCCGCCTGGAAATCGAACTCGTACCACATGCGGACCAGCGCCCGGGCGAGGAAACCCTCGGGGAGATCAGGGTCCAGCTCCAGGGCGCGTTGCGCAGCCTTTCCGGCCCGCGGCATGGATTCCGCCGCAGGGCGGTCGGAAAAGCCGATGGACTGACTGGTCAATGCGTCGGCCAGTCCGGCGAAGGCCGGTGCATAGGTGTCGTCAATCGCGATGCAGGCTTCGAACTCATCGATGGCCCGGGTGAGGGAGCGAGGCGCGAAGATGGCCAGCGCGTGTCTCCCTCGGAGGAAGGCCTCGTAGGCTGAGAGCTTCGTGGCCGGAAACTCCACCCTGACGTCGGTCGGCTCCCCACCCCGGAGTCCTTCCACGACTTTCTCCGCGATCTCTTCCTGAATGCGGAAAACATCCCCGGCGTCCCGATCGAAGGTCTTCGACCAGAGGTGGTATCCATTGGCTGCGTCGATGAGCTGGGCGGTGATCCGGAGCGTTCCGCCCGATCGTCGAACGCTGCCTTCGATGACGTGGGACACGTTCAGGCGAGACGCGATCTCCCGGACGTCGATTCGCTCTCCCCGGAACGCGAACGCCGAAGTGCGGGCGGCGACCCGCAGCCCCGGCTGCCTGGCCAGGGCATTCGTCAACTCCTCGGCCATGCCGTCGGCGAAATACGCTTCCTCGGCTCGGTCGCTCATGTTGTCGAAGGGCAGGACCGCCACCGATTGGCCGCCGGCAGGGGACGGGCTGGACCGGCGAGTTTCGCGTCGGCCCTCGGGGGTGGTGGCCGTCGGCGCCTGGGCATCTCCATGGCTCGCAGCAGTCGGAGTTCCCGGATCCGGCTGCACCTCGTAAGCCCAGGCCAGGACCACAGCGACGGGGAAGCCGAGGAGGACCAGCATGACGATGTACGGTCGGAGCAGGCCAAGACCGAGAGGATCCAGCACCAATTCGGCGGCCCCCAGGGTGCCGAGGCCAACGGCCACGTACACCGTGGCAACGCGAAAGACCTTCCTCCGCTTGAGCTCACCAAGGAAGAGCACCACTCTGGAGGCCAAGAGCGCGGCTCCGGTCAGGGGAAATCAGAGCATCCGGCCATCTCTCCCGGGCTATGACTTCTTCTTCTCGAAAATGCCGAGCTTGCGCAGGATGAAGATGAGCAGCACGGCACCGGCCAGCGCGACCAGGAAGCCCAGGATTCCGCCGGCCGGCGCAAGGCCCAGGATTCCCGCAATCCAGAATCCAAGCGCCGAACCGACCACGCCGACCGCCACGTTCGCGAAGCAGCCCATCTGGGCGTTGGTCTTCATGATGATGCTCGCCAACCAGCCGACGACGCCGCCGATGATCAGGGTGATGATCCAGTTCATTGCCCCATCCCTTGGATTGGAGGTAGTCGACCCGCGGTGCGGGCTGCCGCCACCCGGGCAGGTCATGATTGAGTGCCGGTCATCCCACCTTCCACAAGATACAGGCATCCGGCGCGGATGCGATGCGCGGCGCGGCGGGCTGACAACCTGTACCGCGATGGTTGACGTAGCCCGTCAGGTTTCGGTCCGCCGCCTTCGTCGGACTGTAACGGTTGTTTCGCGTTTGCCGTCGCCGTATCATGGGTGAGGCCACGCCGTGGGCCGGCCTCCTGCACGAAGGCGGTGGCCAGGACGAGAGGCGATGTGGATCAGCGCCGGTCGTCAACCGCCCGGGACCATGGCGATAGGGTTGACCGGGACCTACCTGCACGTTCCTGGCTGCATCGCCCTTTCTTCAAGTGATCGTCGTTGCACTCCCGCGTAACATCTTGCCGGTGCCCCATCTGCTGAGCATGTGGCGGGTTGCCTGACCCAAGCCTCAGGAAGTTCTCATGCAAAACGCCCTTTCCACCTCGTCTGAACCGTATAACTCGATTCCGAAGCGGCTCGAGGCCGCGGTCGTCGATGTGCTCGCCTTGAGCGTCCCGTTCGGGCTGGGATTGACGCTGCTGGCCTGCAGCGGCGGTGACAATGTGACGAGTCCCAATGACACCAAGGTTGCTTCGGTGGTCGTCACTCCCTCCAATCTCTCTTTGCTGTCGTTTGGAGATACAGCCACGCTGAGCGCCACGGCGATGAACGCCGGCGGCGACGCGATCTCGGGAGCGTCCTTCACGTGGGCCTCCTCCGACGAGAACGTCGTCACGGTGAGCTCAACGGGTGAGGTCACCGCCGTGGCAGACGGAACGGCGACGGTGAGCGCCAGTACCGATGGGGTGAGCGGGTCCGCTTCGGTCGGTGTGACCCAGGAGGGCGCACGTCTGGCGTTCCAGGTCCAGCCGGGCAACGCGGAGGGCCAGGAGCCGTTTGGGGTGACCGTGGCGATCGAGGATGCGAACGGCCACGTGGTGACCGGGGCCACCGATCAGGTGGACGTGGCTCTCGCTGCCTATCCAGCCGGTTCGAGTCTGGCGGGCACCACGGCGGTCGCCGCCACCGGGGGCCTCGCCACGTTCGATGATCTATCCCTGGCCCTGCCCGGCCAGGGCTACACCCTGGAGGCCGCATCGGGGACATTGACCCCTGATACGACGGATCCGTTCGACGTGCGGCTCACCTTCGCGGAGTTGGCGGTCCAGAACGGTCGCCACTCCTGCGGCCTGACGTCCGCGGGACACGCTTACTGCTGGGGACAGAATGCGTTTGGCGTGCTCGGCGACGGCAGCACCACCAACCGGCCGTCCCCGGTACCGGTGCTGGGTGGGCAAAACTTCGTAGCCCTCAGCACCGGTACGTACCACACCTGCGCACTCACGGGCGACGGTACTGCATACTGCTGGGGCTCCAACGGCTACGGGGATCTCGGCGACGGCGGGACGACCGCCAGCGCGGCACCGGTGGCGGTGTCCGGGGGACACACGTTCAAGGCGATCGAAGCGGGGTTTCAGTTCACTTGCGGGATCGCCAGCACCGACATCACCTACTGCTGGGGTTCCAATAATGATGGCGAGCTGGGGAATGGCACGACGACCGGCAGTCCGGTCCCGACGCAAGTCGCGGGCGGCCTGACGTTCGTGCAGATCACGGCGGGCGTCAGCTATGCGTGCGGCCTCACGGACACGCAGAAGGCCTATTGCTGGGGGTACGGGGGCGGAGTGGGTCAACTGGGAGACGACCAGGGCGGCAGCGTGTCGGTGCCAGACTCCGTCTGGTACGACGGGGTGTATGCCTCGATCCGGGCTGGCTGGAGCCACACGTGCGCGGTCACCCCGGACGGGGAAGCCATGTGTTGGGGAGACAACCGGAACGGTGAGTTGGGCACCAACTCGACGACCGATGCTGTCGTGCCCGAATTCGTCTCCACCTCGCTGCGCTTTGTTGCAGTCGTGCCGGGTGGCTACCACACATGCGGAATTGCCACCACCGGCTCTGCGTATTGCTGGGGTCTGAACGATAAAGGGCAGTTGGGTACCGGAACCCTCGTTTCTGATTCGGTGCCCGCAGCGGTGACAGGTGGCCTGACTTTCACGGACATTGGTGCCGGGTTCGATCATACCTGCGCTTTGACCGACGGAAGTCGTGCCTACTGCTGGGGCGCGAACTATTACGGGCAGCTGGGCGTGGGCACGAACGCCGACAGTGCGGTACCGGTCGAGGTGAAGCAATGAGGGTGGCAATGCGACTGCCCCCGGTTGTTGACGGGGAAACCGGGGCTTTCCTCTACGGCGGCCACCGGGCATCCTAGCTGCCGACCGGGTCACGGCCGTTCTGGCACCCGGGCCGTGCAGCGCCGTGAACTCACCTCGAGTGGAGGTGCTCCACGACTGGCGGAATGGTATGGCGTGATTGCCGGGAACACCGATCGAGGCCTCGAGGTCATCCAGGAAGCCATCCGGCTCGATCCGTTCTCGGTCCAGCCTCGAGCCATGCGGGCGTGGATCCTCACCGTCGGACAGCGGTACGCCGAGGCGGTCCGTGAGTACGAAGGCCTGGTTGCCCGGGTGCCCGAGGAGAAGGGAAACGTCCTGAACGTCGTGTCCAGCCTGGCGCTGGCCGGCTGGCCGGGAGAAGCGGCACGGCGGCTCGGGGAGATCCTCCCGACCATCCCGTCGGCCCGGCCCGTCACCCTTGCCGTCGACCTGGCCCGAGCCGGCGACGCCGCCGCGGCCCGGGACATCGTCAAGCAGGCGGTCGCCCTCAAGGAATGGGGCGGGCGCGTGCCCGCGTCGGGCATCGCGGCGGCGTACGCGGTCCTCGGCACTGGGCCACGCTGTGGGGCGAACCGCGTTTCAGGTACATCTGGGACTAGGTGGGCCTGCCCGGCGACTACCCGGAGCTGAAGTCCCCGCAGGCCGTGTCTCGCTGAAACGTCGCAGACAGGGCCCCTGGAACACCGCGGGATGTTGCATGAAACGTCCCGTCGGTCTCCGCGAGGTCTCCGGGAAACCCACCCAAGTCGTTGTCGTCTATACGGATATGCCACAGTTCGCGCAGAGACCGCCGCCCGGTTCCAGCCTTGCGACCTCCTCCGGCCGTCCACCAGACACCCAGGACCGAAGGAGGAAGGGACATGACGAGAACATCACTGCTGTTCGCACCGCTCCTGCTACTGGTCGGCTGCGTCGACCAGCCCACGGCGCCGCAGCCTGCGGCGCTGCAGGCGGCGCCGGCCGCACAGTTGTCGAAGACGGCCATCGGCGGGCGCCACGGCGCCCTGGGCACCGTCTACGTGCGTAGCCAGGGCCTGTACTACGACACGTTCGTTTCCGCCGAAACCCTCCCCCCGCACGGCCGCTTCCAGAAGCTGGAGAACGGCGAGACCGACTTCGGTCCCGGTGATCCCGGTTACCTCGGCGGCCGCTGGTGGGTCGATGCCAACGGCGACGGCGTCCAGGATTCCGGCGACGTGTACGTTCTCTGCCCGCTGCTGCCGCCCGGCCGACCCACGCCCTGAAGCTGCTGTAGCCGCGCCGGCCGTCACGGCCGGCGCGGCCCTCCGGGCCATCGGACTCGAAGCAGGTCGCCGAGCTCCTGCGGGACCCGGCGTCGCCCGCTGCTACTGCGCGGCTTGCCGAAGCCGGTGGCGGAGGATCGCTTCCTGGGTGCGCCCCAGAAGCGCGTGGGGTGCGATACGTCCACAGACCCCGATTCCCTCGACGGGCACGCAGATCCTGTGGCACCAGGCCGTACGGCTCTTGGTCAAGGGACAGCCCAGGGTAGTGTATTCCGGGACACGTCTATGATTGCGTCGGACGACTCGTTTCTTGGCCATGTCCGGTTCAGCGCGTGAAGCCGAAAAGAAAAAGAAATTATCAATACAATATAGCACGGCGGGCGGCGCCCGTCGCCCCCGCTCCGACGCCGAGCATGACCCCGATGGGACCGGCTGAACGCTGCGAACTGCCGTCACTCCTCCGGCGCCAACTTCCGGTATGCCCGGCGGTGGTAGAGGAGCGGGCGGTCGCCCGCTCCTTCCCACGTCGACACGACGCGCGCCACCACGATCCGCGCCCCGGCCCCGGCTTCGTGGACGGCCTCGACCATGCACATCAGCGCTTCGACGGCGCCCGCCACGACGGGATCCCCCTCGTCCGGGAAGGGCGAAGGGCCCACCGGGAAGGCGTCGGCGTGCGTGGAGGCCACCCGTCGCTGGTCCTCGCCCAGGAAGCTCACGACGAAGCGCGCGCCCTCCTCCAGCCAGGGCAGCACCTGCGCGCCGGCGCCGAGGGAGATGGCCACCAGAGGCGGATCGGCGGACACCGGGAAGAAGGACGTGACCGTGGTGGCGTGGACCGCCGGGCCGTCGCGCACCGCCACGATGGTCACCGTGGTGGACCATCGGGACAGCGCTTCCCTGAAAGCGTCGGACGGGACGCCGGGGCCTTCGGGTTCCTCTTCACCGTGGGGACGGATGCCGGCGTCGATGGGGTGACGACTCATGGCTTTACGATAACCGCTATCGCGTCGCGGGACACTCCCAACCGGGCCACTACCCCCGCCCCTCGGGCTCCTGGAGCTTCTCTGCCAGCCGGGACACACGCAGCTCCAACCGCTTCATGTCCCGGGTGAGGGCCAGGCGAACCATCTCCAGCCAGTACCAGATCTTGACGGCCAGGATCAGGCCGATGGACAGGAGCGCCGCGCCTCCCCACACCAGCATCTCGCGCACGTCCCGGGTGCCGAGAAACCGCGTCAGGGCGTACAGGGCCACGACCACGAGGGCGATGTTCGCGACCACGCCCGCCACGGCGAGGCGGCGGTTCCGGCCGCGGAAGGTCTCCGTGAGCAGCGTGACCGTGGACGGATCGTGGGCGGTTTCGGATGCCTCGACCTCGTCCCGAGCAAGGGCCTTCCGGATGATCCGGTCAGGGTCGTTGTCGGATGTGGACATCATGTCTCCTCGAGGCGCGCCCTCAGCGCGTCTCTCGCGTGGAAGAGCCTGGATTTGACCGTGCCTGCGGGGATATCCAATGCCTCGGCGATCTCGGCGACGCTCATACCCTCCAGATAGAACCACCGGAGCACGGAACGCCGCCCGGGGTCCAGCTCGGCCAGACCGGCCCGGACCCGCTCGATGAGGTCGGCGTTCGATGTCGAATCCGGGCGCGCCGGTTCGGCCTCGACCCCATGCGTGGCCCGCCGCCGGGCGTCCTCCCTCCTCACCCAGTCGCGGGACTTGTTGGCCACGATCTGGAGGGTCCAGGCCGGAAAACGGGCCGGATCGCGGAGGGAGCGAAGGCCCCGGATGACGGCCATCCAACTCTCCTGCGCCACGTCCTTGGCGGCTTCGTGGTCGCGGGTGAAGTAGTGGGCGCGACGCAGGACCCTGCCTTGCCACCGTCGGACCAGGCGGCTGAACGCAGCCGCATCGCCGAGCTGACTCTGGACGACGAGGTACTCGTCCAGGATGTCGTCGGCCGTCGGGTTGTTCGCGTCGCGTGGCACGGGTCCTCCGGATCACTGGCGCAACCGGTAGACGTTCGTCCGGAACCGCTGCACCACGATAACCAGAAGCGCTGCGGCATACACGGCGGTTGCGGGTCCGCGAATTGTCGCAGTCTCACCCTGTAGTCGCATCCGAACCCCGATTGGTTCACTCGCACCACGGCGGAGCGTCGGCCGGATCCACCCTACGCCCCACGCCCGTCCCGCATGCCGCACGAGTCCCTTGACAGGGGCGGTTTTAGTTAGTACCCTAACGATAATGGTTAGCTGACTAACCAAATCGACGGAGCCGCTGCCTACGGCGGGCTCCCATCCCCAACGCCGGCTCGTCGCGCCGGCAAGACAGAAGGAGTGATCGTGATCCAGACTCGTGAAGTCCCGCGCTACTCGCTCACCGAGCGCAACCGTCGCTGGAGCCTCGCCCGCGCCGTCATGAAGCAGGAAGGGCTCGATGCCCTCCTGGTGTACGGCGACCGGGAGGGGACCGGCCCCGCGCCGTTCGCCTTCGACACCTATTTCACCAACGACCGGCCGGGTGCGACGGTCCTGTTCATCGGCGACGACGCGCCGATCTCGTTCGTCCCGCTGCCCATGAACATCAGCGACCACTTCGAGGCGTCGCTGCGCGGCGAGGACCTGTGGATTGCACCGGAGAACATGCGGTTCCCGCGGCATCCCGACGCGATCGCCGGCGTCCTCAAGGCGCACAAGCTCGAGGGCAGCACGATCGGCATCGTTTGTGGATTGCACCGGAGAACATGCGGTTCCCGCGGCATCCCGACGCGATCGCCGGCGTCCTCAAGGCGCACAAGCTCGAGGGCAGCACGATCGGCATCGTTGGCCAGGAGCCGTACCCGCCGTTCTACTTCCTGCCGCCGCTTCCAGCCGCCCTGGGACTCGGCTTGAAGAAGGCGCTGCCGAACGTGACATTCAAGCCGGTCGCCCACCGCCTGGCGGGCCTGATGTTCCGGCAGAGCGATGAGGAGCTGGCGGTGATCCGGCATGCCGCGGCCGTCGGGGACGAGATGGCCCGCGCCATGGTGGATGCCGCGCGACCGGGCGTTCCGGAGAGCGACGTGTACGCCGCAGGTACGGCGGTGGGGCTGCGCGCCGGCGTCGGGGCTCCGGGAATGCTCCTGTGGTCCGGCGACGCGTTCGTTGCATGGGGCCCGCCGAGCTGGATGCACCGTCCGCAGGCGCCGCGGGTCCTGGAAGAGGGCGACGTGCTGCTTGCGGAGGTGTTCGTGTCGTTCGGCATGAAGGAGACGCAGCACCAGGTGGGCATCGCCATCGGGGATGTGCACCCGGAGGTGGAGCGTGCCGCGGAGCTGGCGCGCCGGTCCTACGACGCCGGCCTGGAGGTGCTCCGTCCCGGACGCCGCTTCGGCGACGTCGTGGAAGCGATGCGGGCGCCCATTGACGCCGCGGGCGGATCGTATCTGCACCCGGTGGTGCACGGTCTGAATCCGTTCGGCACGGTGAGCGGCGTCTCGCTGGCCATCGGCCAGCTTCCCGAGGCGAAGGCGTACGACGTGCACGCCGAGATTCCGCGCATCATGCACGACATGGTGCTGGAGCCCGGAATGACGTTCGCCTTCGAGCCGAACTGCGCGCTGGGGCGCCGGTCGGCGAACATCGGCGGGACGGTGATCGTGGGAGACGACGAAGCGATCCAGCTGCTCGCCCGTCAGGAGGAGCGGTATCCCGGGCTCGAGGGTGAGGCCGTGCGTAGCGCCCTCGCCGTCGGAGGCCTGTGTGCGAGGATCCTGACGCTCATCGATGCCCATTTCGGGCGATACGACCTGTCGCAGGTCCGGTTCACCGTGCTGATGATCCTGTATCACTTCGCGGACCAGGTGTGGACGCCGGCCGCGCTGGCCCGGACGGTCCGGGTCAGCCGGCCGACGGTCACCGGCGTGCTGCAGGTGCTGGAGCGGGACGGCTGGGTCGAGCGACGGCCGGACCCGTCTGATGGCCGGCGGGTTCAGCTGCGGCTGACGGCGTCAGGGCGCAAGCGTTTCTCCGGCATCATGGACGACCATTTCAAGAGGGTCATCGCCGCGTTCGAGCCGCTGCAGGATCACGACCACGCCGCTCTCCGCGACGGTATGGCCGAGATGGCCGCGGCGTTCGAAGCACTTGCGGGGGAGGAGACGTAGTCAGCCGCAGGGCCGGCGCGCGTCGTCGCACCCCCCGTTTCCGGCCTGCGCACGCCCGGCCGTCATTGCGCCTCGTACGAGCAGGAAGCATCGCCCGACGGGATGTAGCTCACGCGCGTGAGCCCCGGCCCGACGAGCTCGCGGCCCACCAGCTCGTGGACGAACCCGATCTCCGCGCGGCAGGGGATCGTCGTCTCGGCCACCAGGTCCCGGAAGGGGCAGTGGCATAGCCGCAGCCGGGGACGCCCGCCACTCTCCTCCACCACCGCCATGAAGCCCTGCTCGGACAGGATCCGTGCAGCCTCCTCCAGCCGCTTCCGGCCCGTGAGGTGCCGCACCCGGGCCATCGCCTCCGCTCGCCGCTGCTCCACCAGCCGGTCGAAGAAATCGCGCAGCACGTCTTCGTGGCCCGTCGCCTTCAGGTGCCGGGCCAGGCCGCGCAGCAGCTCGCCTTCCCGGCGACGGAACAGCGTCTGCGAATCCGGCGTCAAGGTGTGCACGACTTCCGGCCGGCCGGGCCCGCTGCTGCGCGTGCCTTCCCGACGCACCAGGCCCTGCGACGTCAGGTGCTTCACGTGCTCGCGCACCGTCTCGACGTTCAGGCCCACCCGCGCCGCCAGCTCCGGGATCGTCCCGCGGCCCGACCGCTTCAGCTCCGACAGGATCGCACGACGACTGTCGCCCAGGCCCGGCGCGTCCAGCTCCCGCCCCCGGCTGCCCGCGCCCATGCTACGCCTTCACCAGCGCACGCACGCCCGGGAACAACACGTTGTTCTCCAGGTGCACGTGCAGGTGCAAATCCGTCTCGAACTCCGCCAGCTTGGCGTAGAAGGCCCGGTAGGTGTTGCACGCGTCGTCCGGCGCCACGAATCCACCGCTCAGCTCCCGGATGCGGTGCATCAGAGCGCCGGCCAGCTCGTGGTCGTCCTCCAGCGATTCGAGAAGGCCGCCCAGCGACTGGAGAGGGCCGCCCAGCGACTGGAGAGGGCCGCCCAGCGACTGGCCGGGCCCGGCCAGCGATCCGGATGCGGTGCCCGGTGCCCCGTTCGAGTGGTCCCCGGACACGATCTCCGCCATCCGCGGGAACAGCAGGTTTTCCTCGGCCTGCATGTGCCGGTTCAGCTCGGCAGCCAGCTCGCCGACGAGCCCCTGGATTTCCAGCAGCTCCTCGTGCCCCGAGCCATGCACCCGCGCCACCTTCTCCGAGAACGCCACCAGCGGCGGCAACGACTCGCGCACGTAATGGTGGTGCACCGCCACAATGTGGTCCGCCAACTCGTCCAGCGGCCAGGACCGGACATCCGACTCGCCGGCTTGGCCCGGCCCCGTTTCCGCCAACGCGTGCACCAGCTCGTCGTACACGACGCCGGCCTCTTCGCATGCATCGCGCACGCTGCGGTCGCCGCCACAACAGAAATCGATGCCGTACCGCTCGAACACCGCTGCACGCCCGTAATCCTCCGCCACCACCTCGCCCACCGTGCGACGTTCCAGGTCCTGCGCTGAAATCTGCGTCATCGTGTCCTCCGTGTGCCGGACGACCCCTCCCCGGCGGCGCCCCGTTCCCGCTCCGCGAGCCACCTGGCACGCGGGGGCGGGCCGTCCCCAACAGGCAACGGGCGCTTCCCCAACGCCATCGCGTTGCCGCCCTCAACCAACCACGTGGCGCGGGGGCGGGCGTCCCCCAACGGGTAACGGGCGCTTCCCCAACGCCATCGCGTTGCCGCCCCCGGCCAACCGCGTGGCGCGGGGCTGCCGGCGCGCCCGAGCGGGTGAACCGTGCGGCATGGGCGCTGCCGAGGCGCCAGAGCACGGAGTCGTCCGGCGCCTTCGGGCGGTCGGCGCGGCCGCCCCACCGCCTCGTCGATCGGCCCATCGGTGCGCCGAGGAATGGCTGGCTACCGGAGAATGCGACGACACGGGCCTGTTGTCAAGGAAAACGCCTTGACAACAGGCCTGGCAGCGTCGGGTACAGGCCAAAACCGTACACACGTCACATCCTTTTCGGGGCCTCGGTCGATTTTGGTCGCTCAGCGCGCAATATCGTCCGCACGTGCGCATCGTTCGGGCACGTGTGGACACTTTTGTGCGCCTGGGGACGAAAAAAGACCACGAGCCCGATTTGCACGGGACGTATGGCGAGTTTTGGGCGCGCCTAACCCCGCGAGGGGCCGGCGACAGGCCTGGGCGGCCCGCGCGCCGCGCCGGCGCGCCGCTTCGCACCGCCGCGCGCGGGCCTGCGCCGGCGGGGGAGTGCTACGGTGATCGGAGGACGGTCCCCGGCACCGGGGGGCTACCCCGGCTGGTGTTCGCGCACCGGCTGGTGTTCGCGCACCGGCTGGTGTCCGCACACTGGCCGGCGTTCGCATACCGGCTAACCTCCGCCCAGGTGGGCGTCGACGACGCTGCGCCACCGTTCGTGGAGCGCTTCGCGCGGCCCGCGGCCATCGAACGGCCGGACGAAGTCGGCCAGGCAGACGGGGGTGATGCGGCCGTCCCGGACGGTGGCGTCGGGGCAGTGGTAGCACAGCACGAGGTCACCGGTGTCGGGGTCGGTCTCGGGGGGGCGCTGGATGGCGATATAGTGACCGCGCAGGGATGCGAGCGCGCCGCGACCGCGTATCATGGCGAGGTACGACGGGAGCTTGCGTGGGGCCAGCAGCGCGTCCAGCGCGCCGAGGACCAGGAAGCGCGCGGGCGTTCGCCGGGGGCGGAAGAGGGGCACGAACCGGTGCCGCCCGGCGAGCAGGCGTCCGGCGGTCCGTTCGAGGCGGTGGACGAAGGGCGAGAGGCCGAAGGTGCGGCCGGTATCGGCCCGGATGAAGTAGGAATAGACCAGCCAGAATGCCTCTTCCGGGTCGCGGCTGGAGGGGACGTAGCTTACCGGCGTGATGCCGAGGCCCGCGGCGATGTGGGCGTACTGGTCGTCGAGGCTCGGCCCGTGGGGCTCGTTGCGCTCGGGTTCGCGGCCGAGCACGGCGAGGATGCCGTCGAAGTAGCGGTAGGCGGCGTAGCGTCGCAGGAGGACCGGGATCTCGGCTTCGGCCTCCGGATACACGGTGAGGGACAGGGAGAACAGCACGTGCTCGTCCTCGCAGAGGCCGAACAGGCGCTGGCGGACGGCCTCGACGTCGCGGTGGCCCTGCCCCCCGTCCACGTGGAAAGCGATCTTGTCGAGCCCCGCTGCCACCAACTCGCGCAGGAAGCTTCGCCCTCTCCGCGGCAGGAACTTGAGGCCGTTCGTCAGCAGCTGGCACACCAGCCCACGGCGCTTGACCTCACGGACGATGTCGACGATGCCGTCGTGCAGCGTGGGCTCTCCACCCACGAGGGTGACGGCGTGGAGCCGTCGTCGCCGGCATGCGAGGTCGAGCTCCTCGCGGATGGAGGCGAGGGTCTTGACGGTCTGCTTTTCCAGCGCGTAGCAGAGCTCGCAGGCGAGGTTGCATCTGCGGGTCGGCTCGAGGGTGAGGTGCGGCACGTCCGCCAGCGGGAACGCGAGCGGAGCAGGGCGCCCGGCCTTCGGCAATCGGGAGATGCGCATCAGTGAGGCGCGGGCAGGCGGGCCTGGGAGGCCGTCTCCCGGTATCGCTCGAAGGCGAAGCGCAGGGTGTAGCCCGGCTCGGAGAACATGCGCTGGAGAACGGCTTCCTGCGGTGGGCCTTCGGCCGGGAGGTGGATGTCGTAGTATCCGCTGATCCGGAGGAAGACGGTGCGGTCGCGGCCCGGCCGTGCCGGTGGAGCCGGGTAGACGAGGTCGCTGTAGTCGCCCTTCTCCGACATCACCAGGGCCTGGCCGTCCGTCCTGGCCAGGAGCTGTCCGGTGGGGCGGCCCCGGGCGTCGCGGGTCGTGGCGGTCTCCACCTCGACGGAGTCGAACGAGGGTTGTTCACCATAGTCGACGGCCACGGAGTTGAACACCCAGAAGTTCACCGGGACCGGCAGGCGCACGCGCAGCGTATCGCCGGGGACATCGGACACGTCGAGGCTGTAAGCGGTGGTCTTGTAGGCGAAAGGTCCGCT
>JARRJS010000098.1:18598-19764 GCA_037388885.1 Gemmatimonadota bacterium | reverse complement strand
GATCGACCGGTCGATCGCCTCGATCTCCACCCGCAGTTCCGTCAGGCATGCTACGTCTCCCCCGCGCTGCGACTTCATGATCATGCCGCCGCGTGATGCGTTGCCTCCGAGCCCCGGCCCGCCGCCGCGGCGAACACCGCGAGCCGACCCATGAGCGCATCGAACGCGTCCGGGTCCAGGGACTGGTCCCCGTCCGACAGGGCGTCCTCAGGACGCGGATGCACTTCGACCAGTAAGCCGTCCGCGCCCGCCGCCACAGCAGCGAACGCCAGCGGCGCCACCAGCCCCGACCGCCCCGCCGCGTGGCTCGGATCCACGACCACCGGCAGGTGCGTTTCGGCCTTCAGGACCGGAATCGCTCCAATGTCCAGGGTATTGCGCGTCGACGTCTCGAAGGTGCGAATGCCGCGCTCGCATAGAATCACGTCGCGGTTGCCCTGCTCCATCACGTATTCGGCAGCCATGAGCAACTCCCGCACCGTTGCCGAGAGGCCTCGCTTCAACAACACCGGGCGCTGCAAACGGCCCAGTTCGGAAAGCAATGCGAAGTTCTGCATATTCCGCGCCCCGACCTGCAACACGTCCGCGTGCGCCGCCACGAGTTCGACCTGCCGCGTGTCCATCACCTCCGTGACCACCGGCAGCCCCGTTTCCTCACGCACCTGCGCCAGCAACGCCAGCGCCCGTTCACCCAGGCCGCGGAAGGAGTACGGCGAGGTGCGCGGCTTGAACGCGCCGCCCCGCAGCATGCGGGCCCCGGCCGCACGCACCCGCCGGGCCGTCTCCCGCAACATCGACTCGCCTTCCACCGCGCACGGACCGGCGATCACGACGACCTCCGAGCCACCCACGACCGTGTCTGCCGCATCGCCGATTCGCACGACCGTCCGCTCCGCCGCAAACTCCCGGGCCGCCAGCCTGTACGGTTTGAGCACCGGCGTAACCGACTCCACGCCGGGCAGGCTCAGCAACGGCACGCCTGCCAACAGCGCGTCATCGCCGATGCACCCTACGATGATCCGCTGCTCGCCCCGCGACGTGTGCGTGCGCATGCCCTCCGCTTCCACACGCTCCCGCACATGGTCCAGCTGGGCATCCGTTACATCCGGACGCATCACGATGATCATGAACCCCGCCTTCCTTTCGCTCCACGACGCTCGAGGATG
>JARRJS010000098.1:0-18578 GCA_037388885.1 Gemmatimonadota bacterium | reverse complement strand
CTGCTGCACGGGCCGCCCGCTCCAGATCCGCCTGTCGTCCTAAACGCGCAAACGTCTCCGGGCACGGCCCGCGTTGCGGGTGGCGTACGAATAGGCGTAGTCGGAATAGGCCGAGCGAATCATGCGCTCAAGGTAAGAAATAGCCGCCCCGCAGCACAAGGTGCCGGGGGGCCGCGTTGCTTGACCGACACCCGTCTGAAGGGTACGATCACCCCGCAGTACGCGAATGAAAAACACGGACCCTGCATCCCGGAGCTCCATCATGAAACGGGTCCTCGTAACGGGCGCGGCCGGGCAGATCGGCACGGAGTTGGTCCCGGCCCTACGCACACAGTATCCCGACGCCGTCGTGGCGGCATCCGACATCCGTGCGGGCGATCCCATCCTGGAGGAGGGTGGCCCGTTCGTCACGTTGGACGTGACGCGTCCCCAGGCCGTGGCCCGCTGCGTGGCCGAGCACGGGGTCGACGCCATCTTCCACCTGGCCGCCATCCTGTCTGCCACCGCGGAAGACGACCCCCAGGCGGCATACCACGTGAACATGGACGGCCTGCACAACGTGCTGGAGGCGGCGCGCGCCAGCGGCTGCTCCGTGTTCGTGCCCAGCTCCATCGCAGCGTTCGGACCGGGCACGCCAACGGAAGCGCCACAGGACACGATCCAGCGGCCGAACACCATCTACGGCGTTACGAAGGTCGCCGGCGAGCTGCTTTGCGACTACTACCACCATAAGTACGGCGTGGACGTGCGCGGCGTGCGCTACCCGGGCCTCATCTCCTACATGGCGCCGCCCGGCGGCGGCACCACCGACTACGCGGTGGACATCTTCTATCACGCCATCCGGGACGGCGAGTACACCTGCTTCCTGGAAGCAGACACGCAGCTGGACATGATGTACATGCCGGACGCGCTGCGTGCTGCCATCGAGCTCATGGAGACGGACGCCGGCGGCCTCCGGCACCGGAACGCCTTCAACGTCGCCGCGATGCAGCTCACGCCGGAACACCTGGCGGAAGAGATCCGCAAGCACGTGCCCGGTTTCCAGATCCACTACGACGTCGACCCCAAGCGCCAGGCCATCGCCGAGTCATGGCCCCGTCGCGTCGACGACAGCGCCGCGCGGGAGGAATGGGGGTGGCAGCCGGAGTTCGGGCTGGAGGCCATGGTGGAGGACATGCTGGCGCGGCTGGGCGAGCGCCTCGGCGCGGCGGCAGCTTCGTCCTGATCGTCGAGCGAAAAACAAGCAAGCGAGCCAAGCGCGGAGAACGTTGAAAGATGCCCCTGGACAAGATTACGCCGGAATTGAAGAAGGCTGTCGCATCCCTGGAGGAGCAGGGCACGGCGAAGGGCGCGGAAACGGTGGTGGTGGCGGCGACGCCGCCCGATCCCGCGAGCGGGAAGGGCCCACGCTTCCGGCTGGCGGGCGAGGGGGAGCGGGACTTCATCCGGCTCAACTCCAACTCGTATCTGGGCATGGGGCTGCGCTCGGAGATCATCGAGGCGGAAGAGCACGGCAGCCGATCCTACGGCGCGGGTCCGGGTGCGGTGCGTTTCATCAGCGGCACGTACGCGCCGCACATCGAGCTGGAAAAGCGCCTGGCATCGTTCCACGGGCGCGAGGCGGCCATGGCGTTCAGCTCGGCGTACGCGACGGTGATGGGGATCATCACACCGCTGGTCACCGGCGATACGGTCGTGATCAGCGACGAGCTGAACCACAATTGCATCATCAACGCGATCCGGTTGTCGAGGCCGAAGGACAAGGACGTATACAAGCACCTGGACATGGATGGGCTGGATCAGGCGCTGTCGAAGCACGCGGGCCAGGCGAAGCGGGCGGTGGTGGTCACGGACGGTATCTTCAGCATGCGGGGCGACCACGCGCCGCTGAACGAGATCATGGACATCGCCCGGCGTCACGACGACGCCTATCCGGAAGACGTCGTCGTGGTGGCCGATGACTCCCACGGCGTGGGCGCGTTCGGCATGACGGGGCGCGGCACGGAGGAGTACGCCGGCGGCCAGGTGGACGTGCTGGTCGCGACGCTGGGCAAAGCGCTGGGCGTGAACGGCGGCTACGTGACGTCCAGCAAGGCGCTCGTCGCCTATCTGCGCGAGACGGCGCCGTTTTACATCTACTCCAACCCGATCACGCCCGGCGAGGCCACGGCGGCGTTGAAAGCGCTCGAGATCCTGGACGGCGCGGCGGGGCGGGAGCTGCTGGACCATCTGCGCGCTCTCACGAAGCGCTTCGAGCAGGGCCTGGTGAAGCTGGGCTTCGAGATCATCCCGGGCGAGCACCCGGTCGTGCCGCTCATGATCCGGGACACGGGCAAGACGCGAGACCTCGTCCGGTACCTGTACGATCACGGGGTGCTGGTGACGGGCCTCGCCTACCCGGTGGTGCCGCGCGGCGATGAGGAGATCCGCTGCCAGATCAACGCGGACCACACGGAGGCCGACATCGACGCCGTGCTGGAACTGCTGGGCGCCTGGCCGGGGCGCGGCTGAATCAGGAATTCCGATCGAGCCCACGCAAACCGGCCGGGGCCGAATCGGCCCCGGCCGGTTTGCCCGACACGCCCATCCGTTGACGGCCGTCTCCCCCTCCCCGGGATTCTCGACGAGCCAGAGGATTGAGCCGAACGGACACGACGATCTCCGGTGGGTAGCAACGGGTCATCTTCGCAGCTAATTTGACGGGCATGAACGAGCGGACGAAGCGGAAGGCATGGTTTCTGGTCGGCTTCACGGCGTACTTCGCGGCGCTGTGGCTGTTGTGGTACACGCCGATCATTTACCCGCTGAAGCTGTTCGTCGTGCTGGCCCACGAGGTCAGCCACGGGCTGATGGCGCTGGCGACCGGCGGCACCATCCAACGCATTGTCATCACGGCGAACCAGGGCGGCGTGTGCCAGTGCCCGGGCGGCAACGCGTTCCTGACCCTGTCCGCCGGCTACCTGGGCAGCCTGGGCTGGGGAGCGCTGCTGGTGTTGGCCGCCCGCTCCCGGCGACCCACGCCGCGCACGATCACGACCATCCTGGGTTTGGGCATCCTGATCCTGACCGCGTTCTACGTTCGCAATGCGTTCGGCATCCTGTTCGGCGCGCTCTTCGGTGCCGGTCTGGTGGCTGTGCGTGGTCTTCCCCGCGGCGTGCACGTGGCGTTGCTGAACGCGCTGGGCCTGACTAGCTGCCTCTACGCCCTCCTGGACATCAAGAGCGACGTCATCGATCGACCGTACATGCACTCGGACGCGTCCATGCTGGCGCAGATGACGGGCATACCGACGCTGGTGTGGGGTCTCGCGTGGATCGCTGCCGGGCTCGTCGTGTCCTGGCTGTTGCTCCGGAGCGCGTACAGAGCGAGCTAGCAGGGCGCCCGACCGCGAACCCGAAAGAGTACCCGGCAAAGGAAGGCGCACGACCGGGAACCGGACGTCGCCGGACTCGTTGCGCTGCCACCTGCAGCAAGCGCGGCCGCAGGCCGCGGTTGCGCCCTGCAAGCCGGTGCGGCCAATGGCCGCGCCGGCGCCCTTTCAGCGGCGCTTGTTGCGCGGAATGCTCACCTTCCCCTTCACATCGCGGTACCGGATATCGCCGCTCCCGTCATGCTCGACGGTGAAGTCGCCGCCGACGCCGGTGACCACGATGTCGCCGGAGCCATCATCCTGGACGAGCACATTGTGGTCGACGCCGGCGATGCGGATGTCGCCCGAGCCGTCGTCCGGGATGGTGACATCGCCGTGGACCCGCCGGATGTGGATGTCGCCGGAGTTGTCGTTGACGCGGACGTTCCCGGTGACGTCGGCGATCTGGATGTCGCCCGACCCGTCGTCCACTTCGACGTCGCCCGCGACCTGGTTGATGCGGAGATCACCCGAGTTGTCGTGGACGGTGGCGGCGGCCACGTCGTCCACGGACAGGGACCCGCTGGAGTCGTCGAGCCTCAACGTCATGCGGCTCGGCAGCTCCACCACGAGGTCCATGCGCGCGTACTCCCGACGGTGGGTGGCCGGCAGATCTACGTTCAGACGCGCCGCGCTTTGGCTGTGGTCGGACCGCAACATGGCCGCGTCGGCCAGGTCGGCGTCGGAGGCGCACACGTTGCCGTGCGCCTGGATGCTGGAGCCGTCGCCGCCCCGGACCTGGAGGGATCCGGCACGCGCGTTCAGGACCAGCTGCTGCAGGTCGCGCGCGTCGATGGTCACCGCGATCTCCCGGCTGTGGCGGCAGCGGTCCTGTACGAGCCGACCGCCGTCGTGCCCGGACGTGGCGGCATAGGCCCAGGCGGCGGTGCCGATGAGCAGGATCACTCCGAGGATCTGGCTCTTCATGCGCGGCCTTCGGCCGCGACTGCTTCAGGTAGCAGCGCAGGAGATTCCGGCGGTGTCAGGACACCGGTTGAGCGTCCGGCAACGTCGCGTGCCAGTCCAGCGGCCGCAAGCGTGCGCGAGAACGGCCGGTGCTCCGCCGCGAACGCCATCCCGGCGGAAGGCCCGACGCTGCCACCTGCAGCGGCGGCGAAGCCGCCGCGCCCTGCTACCTGCTTCATTCTACGCATAGCGGTAGACATGGGTTTCGTGCGTCTCGCATGGGGATTGCGCTACATTGTGAGCGGGCCGGGAACGTTCTCGACCACCTGGAGGGGATCACATGATCGGCTCACTGATGAAGACGTACGCGGACGCGAAGGCGCCGCGCGCGATGTTCGCGTTGCGACACCCGCGGACGGCTGGGCGGCTGATGAAGCTGCGTTGGGACCTGAAGCACGCCGTCGCGCCTCGCGTCGCGGCGGCCGGTGCGGCGGCGGGTGCCGTGGTGCTCGCGCTACCACTGGGCCTGCTGATTGGACGGATGAGCGCGCGGAACGGCACCGGGGCCACTGAATAGTGCCCATTGTCATCGGCGTGGCGGGCGGCAGCGGCTCCGGCAAGACGACGGTCGTGCGTGAGATCTGCGCGGGCCTCGGCACAGACGACGTCACGGTGATCCACCACGATTCGTACTACGCCGACAACGCGCACCTGCCGTTCGAGGAACGGGCAGTCATCAATTACGACCACCCGGACGCGCTGGAGACCGAGCTGCTGGTCGAACACCTGCGGGACCTGCGGGCGGGTGCGGCCGTGGACGTGCCGGTCTACGACTTCTCCCAGCACCTGCGGCTGAAGGAGACGGAACGGGCGGATCCGCGCAGCGTCATCATCGTGGATGGCATCCTGATCCTGTGGCACCTGGAGCTGCGGCAGCTGATGGACGTGAAGGTGTTCGTCGACACGGACCCGGACGTGCGCTTCATCCGCCGGCTCCAGCGCGACATCCACCAGCGCGGCCGGTCGCTCGAGGCGGTCATCCAGCAGTACACCAGCACGGTGCGCCCCATGCACCTGGAGTTCGTGGAGCCCAGCAAGCGCTATGCGGACATCATCCTCCCCCGGGGTGGCCGCAACAAGGTCGCGGTGGACATGCTAGTGACCAAGATCCGCTCGGTGCTGCGCGTCACGGCCTGAGCCGGACAGGGCGCCGACGCGGCCTTCGGCTGCCTCGGCTTGCAGGGCGCAACCGCTGCGCGGTTGCTTGCTGGTAGCAGCTCCTGACTTGCCGGCGTGCGTGGGTTCGCGGTTGAGCGCCGGCCTCCGACATTGCCGCAGGGCGCACGCGATGATGGCCTGCGCGCAGCAACGAACGCGAATCCCCCACGAGGCCAGGAGCTGCCACCTGCAGCCTTTGCGGCCGAAGGCCGCAAAGGCGCCCCGCGAGCCGGCGCGTCAGCGCCGGCGACCTACGTTCGCAGCTGGGCGTACCGGAAGCAGGACACCACGTGGTCGTTCACCAGGCCTGCCGCCTGCATGAAGGCGTAGCAGATCGTCGGCCCCACGAACTTGAAGCCACGCTGCTTGAGGGCGCGGCTCATGGCGCCCGACTCGGCGGTCTCCGCGGGCAGCTGGGCCTGGTCCGTCCAAGCGTTCTGGATCGTCTCGCCGCCCACGAACGACCACAGGAAGTCGCTGAAGCTGCCCAGCTCCTGCTGGAGGTCCAGGAACGCGCGCGCGTTCGCGACGAACGCCTGGACCTTCTGGCGATTCCGGATGATGCCGTCGTCCCGGAGCAGTGCCTCGACCTTTTTCGCATCGTAGCGAGCCATCTTTTCCGGATCGAAGTCGTCGAACGCGCGCCGGTAGTTGTCGCGGCGTTTCAGGATGGTGAGCCAGCTCAGGCCGGCCTGCGCGCCGTCCAGGAGCAGGTGCTGAAAGAGCTCACGGTCATCGTGCACGGGCACGCCCCACTCCTCGTCGTGGTACGCGACGTAGATGGGCAGCGTGCCGGGCCACTTGCACCTTTCGGGCATCGCCTTGATCCGGGTCGGGGAGGGTTACCGTGCCGCAACGCGCTTCGGCGCAAACCTGGCCGTCAGGCCGCCGGACGGCAAGGCGGTGCAGGGCGCCGGTGTGGCTTGCGGCCACACCGGCTACAGGGCGCGGCCGCGGCCTTCGGCACGGCCGCTTGCAGGTGGCAGCTCCTGGCCGCCCGGCGCGGCGGGTTCGCGGTTGAGCGCCGGCCTTCGTCGCGGACGCCCGAGCTCACGCCGCGAACGTAGTCGACGGGCGTACGCGGCGAACGCAGTGCTCTGGCCGCGAAGCCGCGCTCTCCGGCAACGCCGAACCTGCTACCTGCCAGCAGCCGCGCAGCGGTTGCGCCCTGCAAGCCGGCGCGGCGGGCCGCGCCGGCGCCCTGTCACTCGTACCGCAGGGCCCTCATGGGGTCGACCTTCGCCGCCCGACGGGCCGGCAGATAACTCGCGAGCAGCGCGACCCCGGCGAGAATGGCGGGAATGGTGATGAAGGTAACCACGTCGGTGGCACCGATGCCGTAGAGATAGCGGCCCAGCAGGCGCGTGGCGGCGAAAGCGATGCCGAGCCCCAGCACGATGCCGATTGCCACCAGGACGGCTCCGTCCCGCACGACCATGCCGGTGACGTCCCGGGGCCGGGCGCCCAGCGCCATGCGGATGCCTACCTCGCGGGTGCGGCGGGCAGCGGCGTAGCTGACGACGCCATAGAGCCCGGTGACGGCCAGCAGCAGGGCCAGAGCGCCGAACGTCGCCAGCAGGATGGCGCCGAGGTGCGCCGGGTAGAGCATGAGGGCGAGTTGGCTCTGCATGGTACACCGACGACCTCGAGCCACGGCCTGTCATCGCCGCGCCGCAGCCGCTTGCCGATGGGGTCCTGGCCCGGCCAGAACCGGCGCGCGGCCGCCTCGCTGATGATGACGACGTTGCGGCCGCCCGTGCCGTCCTCGTCGGTGAAGTTGCGCCCACGCACGATGGCCACCCCCATCGTTTCGAAGTAGCCCGGGTCGATCCGGGTGTAGTCGTACTCGGGCCACTTGCCGTTGGCAGGCTCCGCCACGCCTTCCGGCTGGAACTCCGTCATCTGGATGGACAGCCCCACGGGCACGCGTCCGGCCATGGCCACGGACCGGACGCCCGGCAGCGAGCGGGCACGCTCCAGCAGATTGTCGTAGAAGACCCTGGAGCGGGCAGTGTCGTAGCCCACCTGGCTCAGGTTGAACGTCATGATAGCCAGGTGCTTCGTGTCGAAGCCCGGGTCGATGTTGCGGGCTCTGGACAGGCTGCGCACGAAAAGGCCGGCGGTCACCAGGAGCAGCAGCGACACGGCCACCTGACCGACGATGAGCGCGTTGCGCAGCCCGAACCGGCGCGCCCGGCCTAGCTCCGACGCGGCGCCGTCCTTCAATGCGGGCAGCAGCGACGGCCGGGACGCCCGCAACGCCGGCGCCAGCCCGAAGAGGATGCCGGTGCCGGCGGACAGCAGGAACGTGAATGCCAGCACGCGCCCATCCGGGCGAATGTCCAGATGCAGGGGGATGGGCAGCGGTGGTGTGAAACCGGTGATGAGTCGCACCAGGATGAACGCCAGGCCGAGCCCGACCACGCCGCCGGCCAGCGATACGATGACGCTCTCGGTCAGCAGTTGGCGGACCAGCCGCCCGCGGCCCGCCCCGATGGCCAGGCGCGTGGCGATCTCACGGCTGCGGCTCGCGGCCCGCACCAGCAGCAGGTTGGCCAGGTTCGCGCAGGCGATGGCCAGTACCAACCCCACCACGATCATGAGGAGCGCCGCCAGCGGCACGAGGGCGCGGTCCACGATGGGATTGAATGCCACCTTGCTGGACGGCAGCAGTGTCATCGTCCGGTCCTCGTTGGTATTCGGATACGACGACGCCAGCCGCGCGGCGACGGTGGACACCTCCGCCTGCGCGCGTTTCAGAGTGACACCCGGCCGCAGCCGCGCGGTCGGGAACAGGCTGCGCTCGCCCCGGGACTCCAGGTAGTCGGAACCGTGCAGGTTGAGCGCGCTCGCCATGGAAAGCGGCACCCAGACGTCCATCTGGAACCCGGGGAACTGACCGGTGAACCCCTGTTGCATCACGCCCACCACCGTCAGCACCTGTCCGTTGATGCGGAGCGTGCTACCGATGGCCGACGGGTCCTGTTCGTAATGACGCTTCCAGAACGCCTGGCTGATCAACGCCACGGGATGCGCGCCGGGCGTCGAGTCCTCCTGCGGCAGGAACGTGCGCCCCAGCGCGGCGTGCACACCCAGCAATGGGAACAGGTTCGCCGTCACCAGCTCGCCCCACAGGATCTCGCTGGTGCCGTCGGCCTTCGCCATCGTGAACACATCCGCCTCCCGCGCACCGACGTCCCGGAACACGTCGGATGTGGACGCCCGCAGGTCCCGGTAGTCCGGGTACGAGAAGGTGGAGTACTCGTACCCGCCCTGCTCACTGGTGAAGACATCGACCAGCTGGTGGGGGTTCTGCGCGGGCATGTTCCGGATGAGGACTGCGTTGACGATGCTGAAGATGGCCGTGTTCGCGCCGATGCCCAACGCGAGCGAAGCGACTGCCACCAGTGTGAAGCCCGGACTGCGCACCAGGCGCCGGAGGGCATACTTGATGTCGTTCATCTGGAGGGCCTCTAGTTGCAGGTCAGTCTCCTGCTACCGTACGGGCTCGATGGGCGGGCGGTTTCCGGCAGGTGGCAGGGCGCCGGTGTGGCCTGCGGCCACACCGGCTGCAGGGCGCGGCCGCGGCCTTCGGCCACGGCTGCTTGCAGGTGGCAGCTCCTGGCCGGCCGGCGGGGCAGGTTCGCGGTTGAGCGCCGGCCTTCGTCGCGGACGCTCGGGGACAACTGACGCCGCGGCCGCAGCCGGCGGGCGTACGCAGCGAACGAAGTGCTCTGGCCACGAATCCGCGCTCGCCGGAAACGTGGAAGCTGCTACCTGTAGCAACCGCGCAGCGGTTGCGCCCTGCAAGCCGGCGCGGCGAGCCGCGCCGGCGCCCTGGAGTCCGGGCATCATTCCGCCGGCCCCGACGGTGATTTACATTGGTTGAACAAAGGCTCTTCGTCCCCGCGGGGAGCCGAGGGGTGGCGACACGATCTCGAGCCGGGAGGGCGTATGGCCAGAGGCGTCGATCATCTCACTCCACAGGAACAGCTGCGTCGCGAGGCGGTTTGGCGCACGGCGAGCGCGGAGAACACGGCCACGGCCCGACGCCAGTACCGCGAGATCGCGCGCCGCCTGGGATTGAAGCCGGCGGTGGAGCCGGCGTTCGTGAATGCGGGCATGGAGGTCTCACGGCAATACTCCATGGAGTGCTGCTATTCCAACTATCAGCTGCGCACGGGGCACGCGTGGCCGCCCGAACAGAAGGAAGCGGAGGAAGCGCGCATGCAGCGCGACTGGGAGGCGGCACTGCGGGAGCTGGAGGTGGCGGTGAAGGGCAGGTAGCAGGGCGCCGGCACCGCCGTTCGGCGGCGCCGGCTTGCAGGCGGCAGCTCCGTGGCGGCCGGCGGTCGCGCGTTCCCTGTTGAGCGCCCTCCTACATCGCGCGCGCTGCCGACGCGAGCCCCGCGGTCGGGAACCTCCCGCCACGTGACGGAGCCAGTAACCGCGAAGCGGTTGGGCCCAGCAAGCCAGTACGGCCGAGAGGCTGCGCCGGCGACCGGCGCCGGCGGTTCGCGCCGCCACCCTCGACGCGCACGCCTCGACGTAGTATCCTTCCCGATCTTCCAGCCTGAATCGAACGACGCAACGACGCGAGGCAGCGGATGGCTTTCCTCCACCACCTGTATGTGCTGTTCGAGCAATTCACGAATCAACTGGGCACGATCGTCTGGGACACGGGCATCACCGTAAAAGGCGAGACGGTGCCCTTCGTGGTCATCGTGCTGCTTGGCACCGGCATCTTCCTGACACTTCGCCTGGGTTTCATCCAGCTGCGGCGCCTGGGCCACGGGTTCGCCGTGACGTCGGGCAAGTACGACGACCCGGCAGAGCCGGGCGATGTGCCCCACTTCCAGGCCTTGACGACGGCGTTGTCGGCGACCGTCGGCATCGGCAACATCGCGGGCGTGGCTTTGGCCATCCATTGGGGCGGGCCGGGCGCGTTGTTCTGGATGTGGGTGACCGCGTTCCTGGGTATGGCCACGAAGTACACCGAGGTGACGCTGGCGCAGAAGTACCGCGAAGTGGGCGCGGACAAGGACCCGGCCCGCTGGGAAGGCTCCGTGTCGGGCGGCCCGATGTACTACATCGAGCGCGGCCTGGGCAAGAACTGGAAGTGGATGGCCGTCTTCTTCGCCGGCATGCTGGGCCTGACGGCGTTCCTGACGGGCAACGCCATCCAGGCCAACACCGTGGCCGACGCCATGGAGAGCGAGTTCGGCATCGCCGTCTGGATCACGGGCCTGGTTGTGGCGGCCGTGGTGGCGGCGGTGATCCTGGGCGGCATCACGCGCATCGGCCGTGTGACCAGCATCCTGGCGCCGTTCATGGCCGCAGTCTACGTACTGGGCGCTCTCACGATCCTCGCCATCCACGCCTCGCAGCTGCTGCCGACGCTCGGTCTGGTCTTCGCCCAGGCCTTCCACCCGACGGCCGGCGTGGCCGGTACCGGAATCGGCGCCATCATGGTGACCATGATGTGGGGCGTCAGACGAGGCTTGTTCTCCAATGAAGCAGGCCAGGGCTCGGCGCCCATCGCCCACGCGGCGGCCAAGACGGACGAGCCGGTGTCCGAGGGTGTCGTCGCACTGCTGGAGCCGTTCATCGACACGATCCTGATCTGCTCCATGACGGGCCTGGTCATCATCATGACGGGCGTGTACAAGGAGAAGATCCCGACGGAGATCGCGCTGCGCGGCGGCGACCTGTCGTACGTGACGGTAGACCCCCACGGCGGCATGCACCAGGCGCCACGGCCGGGCGAGATCGATGTGCAGAGCGGCGTCCAGGAGACGCCGGACAACACGCCCGCCCTGGCATGGCACGAGGTCAAGGTGGACAGCCTGTTCACCAACCCCGCCGAAACGCAGCTTTTCACAGGCACCATCAACCCGGCGACGGGCATCGCCACCGGGGAGGACGGGCAGCAGTACACGTCGCTCTACGGCCAGGCGGTGGAAAACGGGGCGCCGCTCACGACGTTGGGTTTCCAGAAGGGGCTGCCCGGCGAATGGGGCCGCTTCATCGTCATCCTGAGCGTGTTGCTGTTCGCCATCTCCACGGCCATCTCGTGGAGCTATTACGGGGACCGGTCGGCCCATTACCTGTTCGGGCCCAAGGCCGTATTCCCGTACAAGATTGCGTTCGTGATCATGAACTTCATCGGCGCGGTCCTGCCGCTCACCACGATCTGGAACCTGGGCGACATCTTCCTGGGCATCCTGATCTGGCCGAACCTGTTGGCGTTGCTGCTGCTGTCGCCCGTGGTGGTGAAGCTCACCCGGAGCTACTTCCAGCGGAAGCCGTGGATGGAGAACGCGGAGGCGCATCGCCAGGCGGTGGCGGCACGGCACCAGCACTAGGCTCCGGGCGTAAGTCGTCTCTTCGGGCCTGGAGACGAACGGCGTCAGCCGGCTCTCCAGGCCCGCCGCGTTTCCTGGTAGTCTCTGCGCCGCGTCCGTCGGACCCGGCCCGACGGCAGCCGGGTTCTACCGTCGAGGCCGCCCGTGCAACCTTCCAGTCTTTCGGTGCTGTCCAACGAACGATCGTCGGACGGGCCCACCCACACCGCCGGGCAACCCATGCTCACACTGCGTCGCCTACGCAATGCTCCGGGATTCACGGCCTCCGCCGTGGCCACGCTGGCCCTGGGGATCGGGGCGAACATCGCCATCTTCTCGCTGCTGGATGCGGTGGCCCTGAGGCCCCTGCCCTACCCGCACCCGGACCGGCTGGTGGCGGTCTGGCCGAGCCAGAACTTCAACCAGGCGCTGGTGGAAGAGCTCGCCCACGGGGCCCCCGCGCTGGCCGGCGTTGCGGGCATCTCCCACTGGTCGTTGACGCTGGTGGGCACCGGTCGGCCCGAGCGGCTGAAAGCAGCCGTCGTCAGCACGAGCTTCTTCGACGTGCTGGGGGTGAAGCCTCGTCTGGGGCGCGCGTTTCTGTCAGAGGAGCACCAGCCCGACCGGTCGGGTGTGGTCATGCTCACATACGGCTTCTGGCAACGTCGGTTCGGCGGCGACCCGTCGGTGGTGGGCCGCACGGTGCAGCTGGTGGGGTACGACCACGAGTCCTACCAGGTCATCGGCGTGCTGGGTCCCGACTTCCGCTCTCTACACCAGCCGGTAGACGTCTACATCCCGCTCCATGTCGGGGCGGGCCGTACGGTGGCCACCGACAGCACGTGGTACGTGAACAACGTCGTGGCGCGGCTGGCACCGGCGGCCACGGTTCGTGGCGCGGCGGCGCACGTCCACACGGTGGCGCAGCGGCTGCGCCAGCGCTTTCCGGGGCGCCTGGACGACGACCAGGTGGCCCGCGCCACCGTCGTGCCATACGTGAACGTGCTGGTGGGCGATGCCCGGCGTACGCTCTGGGTCCTCATGGGCGCGGTGGGGCTGGTGCTCATCATCGCGTGCGCGAACGTAGCCAACCTGCTCCTGGCCCGCGGCAGCAGACGAACGACGGAAATCGCCCTGCGCCAGGCACTGGGCGCCACACGCCGGCGTATCGCCGGCGAGAGCCTGAAGGAAAGCCTCGCCCTGGCGGCGCTGGGCGGGCTCGCCGGACTCGCGCTGGCCGCAGCATTGTTGAAGCTGCTCGAGCCCAGCGTCGTCCAGCAGCTCCCGCGTGTGACCCGGCTCGGCCTCGACCCGACGGCACTCGTGTTCGCGTTCGGCGCCACCGCCGTTGCGGCACTGGCCGCCGGTGTGCTGCCGGCCGTCCGGAGCTCGGCACGCGATCCCAATGAAGGCATCCGGTCCGGCGCACCCACCCTGTCCGGCCAAAGGCACGGCCGCCTGAACCGGTCGCTGGTCGCCGCCGAGCTGGCCCTCGCCGTCATGCTGGTGAGCGGCTCGGTTCTCATGCTGCAGAGCGTCTGGCGGCTCATGCACACCGATCCGGGCTTCGACGCCCGCGGCGTGCTCGCCCTGGCGACGGCGCCGCCTGATGCCCGCTGGAATACCGGACGTGACGCGCAGACGGCCCTCAACGAGGCCGTGCTGACCCGACTGGCCGCCATCCCGGGTGTCGCGGATGTGGGCGCCGTCCACCTGTTGCCCATGACGCAGGCCAACTGGGCGTTCCCGTACTGGGCGGAAGGCCACACGCCGCCGGCGAACGCGCCGCTGCCCAGCGTCAATTTCCGCATCGTCACGCCCGGCTACTTCCGCACGATGCACATCCCCCTGGTGAAGGGGCGTGCCATCGCGTCCAGCGACGACGCCCACGGCGTCCACGTCGCCATCATCAATGCCACGTTCGCGGCCCGGCTGTGGCCGGGGGAGGACGCCGTCGGCAAGGAGATCAAGCTGTTCGGCAGCGACCCCTACACGGTGGTGGGTGTGGTGGGCGACATCCGGCAGACGTCCCTGGGCCGGGCACCGCGGCCGGAAATGTACGTGCCGCTGCCCCAGTTCCCGGTGGCCGCCATGGTGTTCATGGTGCGCATGGCGCCGGGTGCCACCACCGCGTCGCTGGCGCCGGCCCTGCGGCGCGCCGTGTGGGACGTCGACCCCGACGTCGCCATCCCCACGCTGCGACCGCTCGAAGACGTCGTCTCCGACTCCGTGGCGACGCAGCGACTGGCCGCGTGGCTCCTTGCCGGCTTCGCGTTCGTGGCACTCCTCCTCGGCATCGTCGGGGTGTACGGCGTCATGGCCTACGTCATCGGCGGCCGCACGCGTGAGTTTGCCGTGCGCAACGCTCTGGGTGCCACGCGCGCCGAAATCGAACGGGGCGCCATCGCCTACGGCGTGCCGCCTCTCCTGGTGGGCTTGACCCTCGGCATCGCCGGTACCCTCGCCACCGGACGCCTCTTTGCCGGGATGCTCTACGGCGTGCGCGCCTGGGACCCGGTGACGCTCCTCGGCGTCGCCGGCCTGCTGGGTGGGGCCAGCCTGGTTGCCAGCTGGATTCCGGCCCGCGGGCTCGGCCGGGTTTCGGTGATGAAGGCCCTACGGGACTGATCCTCGTTTTCGGGCCTGGCCTGCTGCCCGGAAAACGCGGATGACGGAGCCCGACCGATTCCGGCCGGGCTCCCGAACCTATGACCGCGCCTTCATCCACGCGGTCATGCCCCCCGCCAGCAACGCTTCCACCTCGCGCGCGCTCAGGTCGTGGCGCGCCCGGATCTCCCGGTCGCCGCAGCCGATTGTGACCGACGTGCCGGCCTGGATCGCCTCGCGCAACCCGTTGGCCTCCAGCATGTCGCCCTGCTCCAGCGCGTCGTAGTCTGCCGGGTCCTCGAACGTCATGGGCAGCACGCCGAAGTTGGCCAGGTTCTGTCGGTGGATCCGTGCGAAGCTCTTCGCCAGCACGAGGCGCAGGCCGAGGTACCGCGGCGCCAGCGCGGCGTGTTCCCGGCTTGAGCCCTGTCCGTAGTTCTCACCGCCGATGACGGCGTGGCCGCCGTCGTCGCGCACGGCCAGAGCCCGCTGGGGATACGACTCGTCCACCTGCCCGAACACGAACTCGCTGATCTTGGAGATGTTGCTGCGATACGGCAGCACCTTGGCGCCCGCGGGCATGATCTCGTCGGTGGAGATGTCGTCGCCGACCTTGAGGAGGACCGGCAGGCTGAGAGCGTCCGGCAGCGGGTCCAGCTCCGGCAGCGACGAGATGTTGGGGCCCTTCACCAGCTCGATCTTCTGCGCCGCCTCGGGCGATGGCGGGGCCTGGAGTAGCTCGGTGTCGACGCCGGTCGTTTCAGGCAAGCGCACCTGTGGGTAGTCGATGCCCAGGTCGCGGCCGAGTTCCCGCGGGTCGGTGATGGCGCCGCGCAGGGCGGACGCCGCGGCGGTCTCCGGGCTGGCGAGAAAGACGCTGTCTTCCTTCGTGCCGGAGCGGCCGGGGAAGTTGCGGGGCACGGTGCGGATGCTGTTGCGGCCCGTCGCCGGCGCCTGGCCCATGCCGATGCAGCCGTTGCAGCCCGCCTGGTGTAGCCGGGCGCCGGCGGCGATGAGCTTCGTGAGCATGCCCTCGCGGATCAGCTCCTGGAGCAGCTGGCGGGACGTCGGGTTGATGTCGAACGAGACGTCGTCGGCCGCCTGCTTGCCGTCCACGATGAGGGCGGCCACGGCGAAGTCGCGGTAGCCGGGGTTGGCGGACGAGCCGATGTAGGCCTGGTAGATGGGCTCGCCGGCCACCTCGCGTACCGGTACGACGTTGCCCGGGCTGGACGGCTTCGCGATGAGCGGCTCCAGCTCCGACAGGTCGATCTCGTCGTGCACGTCGTAGTCGGCGTCGTCGTCCGCGGTCAGTTTTATCCAGTCGTCCTCGCGGTGCTGGCGACGAAGGAAGCTGCGCACGGCGTCGTCTGACGGGAACACGGTGCTGGTGGCGCCCAGTTCGGCGCCCATGTTGGCGATGACGTGCCGGTCCATGGCGCTCAGGTTGGCCAGGCCAGGCCCATAGTACTCGATGACGCGGCCCAGGCCACCGTCCACGCCGTGCCGCCGTAGCATCTCCAGGATGACGTCCTTGGCGCTCACCCAGTCCGGCAGCTCGCCGGTCAGGCGGACGCCCCACACCTCCGGCATGGGCACGCGGAACGGCTCGCCCGCCATGGCCATGGCCACGTCCAGCCCGCCGGCGCCGATGGCCAGCATACCCAACGAGCCGGCGGCGGGTGTGTGGGAGTCGGAGCCCAGCAACGTCTTCCCCGGCTTGCCGAAGCGCTGCATGTGCACCGGGTGGCTCACGCCGTTGCCGGCCCGGCTGTACCAGACGCCGAACCGGCGGCACGCGCTCTGGAGGAACAGGTGGTCGTCCGGGTTGCGGAAGTCCTCCTGGATCAGGTTGTGGTCCACGTACTGCGCCGACAGCTCCGTCTTCACCCGCTCCAGCCCCATGGCCTCCAGCTCCAGCATGACCAGCGTGCCGGTGGCGTCCTGGGTCAGCGTCTGGTCGATGCGCAGCCCGACCTCCTCGCCAGGAATCATGGCGCCGTCGACCAGGTGGGACCGGATGAGTTTGTGCGTCACGTTCATGCGGAGTGCCTCCGATGCCTGGGAGCCACTGTTGGTTCGACGCAGGATGGATGCCGCCTCCGTGGGCTTGCGTGAACAACGCGGACGGTGCACCAGTCGCCAGTTCTTGCCCATCGGACTATCCAGGTGGCCGGTTACGAAATGGAAGTCCTCATTGAGGCCGACGGGGATCGGAGCCCGTACGAGACCGCGGATTCCGAGAGACCGAGGAATCGCGCGATCTCGACGTTCCGGTAACCCGCCGCGTGGAGCCGGTGCATTATGGCGCGGCGGACCCGGCTACGCTCGAGCCCGCCGCCACGGCCACGGATCTCGCCCAACGACAGGGTCCACGTCTCCTGCGCCAGCACGTTCCGGGCGATCGTCGTCATGTCAGGCGCGAGCTGTCGGCGCAGCTGGGGGTCGGCCGGGCGATTTGCCCTCTGCGCTGGGTGGAAGAGCGGGCTCAGGGAGTTGGACCAATCCGGGTCCCACGCACCGGGCCAGGGCGGCCAGGTTGTCCCCGGCGGATCGGCCAGCGGGTCCTGTTCCTCGTCACCCTCACGCGCTGCGTCGACCAACAGACGCCGACGCACGAACTCGACGTAGTCCTCCCGAAGACGACTGGCTGGGCGTCCTCGCTCTGCCGCGAACAGCCGCAGCGCGGGTGCAGGATCGAGGATTGGTGCGAGCGCCGCGATCGCCCGGAGCGTTGTCGTCTGCTCCCAGACGTACAGGGCGTGCGACGTCCACGGATATGCGCCGGGGTCCCGGCAAAGGCCGGCTCGCACCGGGTTGAGGTGCGTGTAGACGATCGCGTTGCGTACGTGTCGGGGGTCCTGGCACGGCTGACAACCGTAATGCCGCCAGAACATGGGCCCTTCAAGGCCGTGCGCCCGCTGGAGCTTGAGCGCCAAGCGGCGCAGCAACGGCTGCATAAGCGCCGATAGCGGCGGTTTGCCCTGCTGGACGACCAGGTGGAGGTGGCTCGACATGATAGCCACCGCCAGAAGGCGCACTCCCGACCGCGGCACGACGTCCGCAACAGTCTCCATCGCGGCCGTCTTCAAGCGGGAGGTGAATCGTCGCCTGAGGTCAATCGCGCGCGCCGTCAGGTGGAAGATCCCGCCCGGTAAGTAAGGTCGACGAAGGCGTCCCATGCGCATCAGGATGCAGCCAACTTCGGGGCAGAAGCATGGCGTAATGGGACGAAACTGGCGACTGGTGCACCGTTCGCGGGTGTTGGTCCGCGGGTGCTACTCGTAGCGCAACGACTCCACCGGGTCCAACGACGCCGCGCGGCGCGCGGGAAACACGCCCGCCAGCACCCCGATCGTCACGAGGATGCCGGCGGTGCTGAGGGCGATGGGCGCGGACAGCACGGGGTTGGCCACGAAGAACATGGCCTCGTTGGTATCCGGCAGGCCCGCGACGCCGGCCACGATCGCGGTTGCCAGCAGGAAGCCCGCCACGCCACCCACCAGCGAGATGAGCACGGCTTCGAAGACGAACTGGGCCAGGATATGGCGTCGCCGCGCGCCGACGGCCAGCTTCACGCCGATCTCGCGGGTCCGCTCCTTGACCACGACGTACATGATGTTCGCCACACCTACGCCGGCGACGATGAGGGTGAGGGCACCGACCAGGCCGAGAAAGATCTCGATGCCGAGGCCGATGGCGTGGGTGATGCGCTGGTCCTCCACGAAGTCCCACATCCCCAGCGCACGCTTGTCGTCCGGGTCGAAGCGGTAGCGAGCACCGAGGACCTCGTAGATGCGCCGCTTCACCAACTCCGCCTGACGCACGTCCCGGGGTCGCACCAGGATGGAGCTCACGCGTGTGCCGCCGTAGATGGCGTGCAGCGTGGACGACGGGATAATGGCGCGGTCCGCGTCCGGACCGTTGCTCATGCTGGTCTGCACCTTCGACGCCATGGTGCCCACGATGGTGAACGGCAGGCCGTCGATCTTGACGGTGCTGCCGACGGCGTCGCCGGCCGGGAACAGGCGCGTCGCGATGCTGTCGCCCAGGAACACGACCCGGCGCCGCTCCCGCACATCCCTCACGTTCA
>JARRJS010000097.1:0-28833 GCA_037388885.1 Gemmatimonadota bacterium | reverse complement strand
GCAGACCAACCGCATCACGCTCGAGATCGAGCGGATGGTGAACGACATGCCGGACGTGGTCAGTGTGTTCGCCACCGCCGGCGGCTACCTGTGGGGCGGGTCCACCAGCGAGAACTCGGGCCGCGGCTCCCTGGCCATCGTCCTGCTGCCCGCAGAACAGCGCTCCATGCGCGCCGACGCATGGGTGGAACGGCTCCAGGACCGCATTGATCAGCGAGGCTTCCCGGGCGCCCGCATCTTCGTGCGGCCGCCGCGCATCCGCGGCCTGCGCACCAACCGGTCCGGCTCCGAGGTGGCCCTCAGCATCCAGGGCGACGACCTGGGCGAGCTGCAGCGACTCTCCGACGATCTCATGATTCGCCTGCGCGACGTGCCCGGCCTGGAGAACCTGCAGCCGTCCTCCGACGAGGCCAGTCCCGTGCTCTCCATCGAGCTGGACCGCGAGCGCGCCGGTTACCTCGGCCTCAGCGTCGCCGCCGTCGGTCAGACCCTGCGCACCGCCCTGGACGGGACCATCGCCACCCGCTTCACCGCCGGCAACCAGGAGTACGACCTGCGCGTCATGCTGCCGCGCGAGCACTTCACCAGCCCGGAGGACCTCGGCTCCATCGCCCTGTTCCCCGGCGCCGCGGGCGGGCAGCCCATCTACCTGCGCGACGTCGCCACCGTCCGCAACATCCTCGGGCCCACCAACATCCGGCGCGAGAACCAGAACCGGGTGCTGACCCTCACCGGCGACGTCATCACCGACATCGCCAGCGTCGGCGAGGTGAACGACTCCATCCGGGCACGGCTGGCACACATCAGTGTCCCGGAAGGCTATGGCGTCGTGTTCGGGGGGGAAGAAGAAGCGATCCGGGAGAACAACCGGCAGCTTACCATCGTCGTGTTGCTGGCCATCTTCCTGGTCTTCGTCGTCATGGCCGTCCAGTACGAGAGCCTGGTGAACCCGTTTGTCATCCTGCTGGCCATTCCGCTCTCCCTCATCGGCGTCGGCGTCATGCTCTGGGCCACGGGCACGTACCTCAGTGCGCCTGTCCTGCTCGGAGTGATCCTCTTGGCCGGCATCGTCGTCAACAACGCCATCCTGCTCGTGGAATACACCGAGCAGGCCCGAGACCGCGGGCTCAGCCGCGAGGAGGCCGTCGTGGAAGCCGGCGCCATTCGCCTGCGCCCCATCCTCATGACCACCCTCACCACCGCCTTCGGCATGCTGCCCCTCGCTCTCGGCATCGGACAGGGCTCCGAGATGATGCAGCCCCTCGCCATCGCCGTCGTCGGAGGGCTCACCGTATCCACGCTGCTCACCCTCTTCGTGGTGCCCAGCGCCTACCTCATCTTCAACACAGCTGCCGAACGGCTCGGCAACTGGCTGACCGGCAAACGCCCGGAACCCGCCGCCACACCCGCCGTTGTTCCCGCCCCCGCCGCCGCGCCGGACGATCCGGCTTCCGACGCCGCGCCGGGCGACTGAACGTGACCTGACCCGCTTGCTTCCGGCCCGGGCGAACCGCCTCTCCGTTCGCCCGGTTCGGTCTGGCACTACAAATGCAATAATGATTCTCCGTATCAACCAGGCCGGCGCGGAGCGGTGACGCCTGGTTGGAAAACCGACTCGGCTTCCGCCGTGCTCCGCCGGCGATCCACGAGAACGGAGAACGAAAATGAGAACGATACTGAAGCCGAAGTTAATGGGACTGGCGATGGTTGCCGTGCTGGGCACGACCGCGTGTGCGACTGCGGGACAGGCGGGCCCGAATGCGCCGTCGCCGAAGCAGGCGCCGAAGTCCGCGCAGGCTTCCACCCAGTCGCAGCGCCCGAGAGTCGCGGTGGCGGTGACGAACAACAACCTGAACGATGTGGACGTGTACGCGTTGGAGAACGGAATCTACCAGCATCTGGCGATGGTGCCGAGCATGGACAGCGTGAGGGTCAAGCTGCCGAGTTACGCAGAGGTCACCGGTGGCGTTCGTTTGCTGGTTTCGCCCATCGGCGGTCAGTACGCCTTCTTCACGGGCGAAATCCTCGTGAACCCCGGTGATGCCATCCGTTTGACGGTGGCGAATCCGATCGATCTGACGAACTGGTTCGTCAGCTGACGCGGTGCAGGGGCCCGGGTCTGTTGCCCGGGCCCCGTCTCCCTCCTCCCTGTTCTTCCCCTTTCCCGAACCGAATCACCGAAGTGGTGTGGTGCGTCCGAGGCGAACGTTCCGGCCGCCACGCCGTGGCCTCACAATTGCACTCCAAAGGGCCGGAACGGTCGAAGATGCCGGGCACGGATGCTCTGTGACCGGCCTTTGTTTTCTGGGTGCGCCGGGGTTCCGGCCGTCCATGGATAGCGAGAGAGAAGCGATGTCGAGCAGAACCAAGCCGCGAATGCTGGTGCTGGCGGTGCTCGCCGTGGTGGGCGCGACGGCCTGCGCATCGGCGCGGGGGCAGGCGGGGCCCGCGGGGCCGAGCCCGAACAGGACTCGACAACAGAAGCCGGTGTTGCTGACGGTGACAAACCAGAATTTTGCCGATGTGGATGTCTACGCCTATGTCGGCGACACCCGGGAACGATTGACGATGGTCCGGAGCATGAACACGGTTCGGCTCCCGCTACCCGTGAACGCGATTATCGATGGTAACGTGCAGCTGGTGGTGGACCCCATAGGCGGTCTGAACCCCTTCACCACAGACCCCATCGTGGTGAACCCCGGCGAAACCATACGTTTGACGGTCGCCCAGGCGCTGCCGATGTCGAACTGGACGGTCGACTGAGCATGGCACCACAAATGCAATAACGATTCTCGGTGCTGGCCTGAAAAAGCACCGTGCAATCGCACCCTTTCAGTTCGATGGAGGGTGCGATTGCTTGTGGCGAGGCTGGTAGACACGAGCAACGGAGGATCGTACATGAAAACGAAAGTGATGGCACTTGCGGTGGTGGCAGTGCTGGGCACGACGGCGTGTGCATCGGCAGCAGGGCGGACCTCGATGAACCAGCCGGCTCCCAAGTCGAACGCGCCGGTTCAGGTGACCGTACGAAACAACAACGAGCACGCCGTGGACGTGTATGCGATGGTCAACGGTACGTACAAGCAGATGTTAAAGGTACCGCCTATGGAGACGCGGGACATGAATCTGCCGCCGGCGGCCAACACGGCAAATGGCGTGCGTTTGAAGGTGAATGCGTTGGGTAGCGGCCAGACCTATTCCACGCAGGCGATCCTGGTGACGCCAGGGCAGGGCATCGACCTCACCGTGGGAAGCGCCGTGAAGGCGTCGCGCTGGGCGGTCGATTAGGCTCTCACGACCACGGCGAAGTCGGTTCCTTCCCAGCGCCCGGCTTCGGGCCAGCGGAAGGTGAACAGCACCCGGGTGCCGGCGGGCAGGTCGTCAACTGGGAGATCGGCGACATGAATGCCCAGACCGGTGTCCCGGGTGTCGGTGTCTCGGGGGTTCTTCCAGTTGTCCGTGCTCCAGTGAACGACGGCCGGCGCCAGGGTTTCCAGACGCAGCACCTTGCCGCGCTCGATGGTGCGGCACCGGTGATTGAAGCGCCACACGGTGCAGGCGGCGTGGGTGTCGTGGTCGACGTACCGGGCCACGGTCTGCGGCGGCAGATCGAACACGTGGCCATCCCGGAGTGATCGGAGCAGCTTGATGTACTCCGCGTGGGCCCAGACGAGGGGCATGGCGGAGCCGCTGGGCCGTCCGCGAAAGAGCCGCCGCTCCGGGATGTCGTCCGAGTCCCAGACCTGCTCCGGGATCAGCCCTCCATCACCGGCGAAATGCTCCATGGCCTGGAGCAGGCGGCTGGCCTCGGCGTGATTGCCGGCGGCCAGCTCGTAGTGGGCGCGCTCGCCCGCCAGCAGCGGCCACGCGCGGCCGATGCCGGAGCCGTCGAACGACGCTCCGTCCGCATGCTCGCCGTAGCCGTCGTCGTTGTAGCGGTGCCAGGCCGGTCCCGACGGCGTGTCCACCTTCAGCAGCGCGTCGATGACCCGGACGGTGTTGACGATGCGCGGGTCATCGGCGGCACGCAGGCCGAACCGGACCAGCGCGAGAGCGTCGGCGCTCACGAGTAGTGCGGCCGGCTCGTCGGACTCCCCCGGCGGCCGGTTCTTGACCGGCACGTAGCCCTGGAGCGGTGTGGAGGCGTCCGCCGTATCCGCAGGGGCAATGCGCACGTAGTAGCCTTCCACGCCGATCTGCCTGGCCAGCGGGCTGCCGCTCGCGTACGTCCATCGCTCGATGCCGTCGTTCCACACATCCGCCGTCTCGCGTACGTATGCCGCGACATCGGCTTCGCCGCACAGGTCCGCCAACTCGGCGGCTGCCAGTAGGGCGGCGATCTCGGCCGCCAGCGTGAACGGGGAGTAGCCCGCGTCCTCTTCCCATCGGTCCTGGCCGGTCACCGGCCCGTTGCGCGCCAGGAAGCCGACCGCTGCACGGACCATGGGCCAGTAGGCGGCCAGGGCGTCGCCGGTGAGCAGGCCCTCCCGGCGCGCCGCGTCCGCCAGCAGGATGGGCAGCGCGGTCTCGTCCATCTGGACGCCGTGCCAGTATGGGCTGCCGTCGAGCCACATGTTCTGGGTCCAGTGGCCGTCTTCCTCCTGCGTGGCACGCAGATAGTCGAGCACGCGCAATGCCGCCTCGTTGGCCCCGCACGCCAGCAGGCCGCCCGCTGTTTCCACCAGGTCACGAGGCCAGACCAGGTGGTAGCCGCCCAGGTCATCGTCGCCCTTGCTGTCGCCCCACGGCACGGACAGGCTGGCGATCATGCCGCCGGGGAACCGCCGCGACTCGTGGGTGGCGAGGGTAAACGTGCTGGTCCGGTAGAGGCCGCCATCGTCCCGGCCCTCGTCCAGCGGCTGCAGCTGATTCTGCCAGGCCTGCCAGCCCTCGACGTATGCCGCGCGGGCGCGGTCCCAACCGTCGGCCAGGCTGGCCCGCGCGCGCAGCGCGGCTTCCTCCGGCGTCAGGCCGAAGCCCAGGGCGAGGATGAAATCGCCCCACTGCTGGGGGATCTCGCCCGTCAGCGCCACGTTGCCGTTCTCCGCCCGGTCGTATGCCTCAGCGAGGTGTCCGTGGCGCGACAGGTCCTGCCAGCCGTCAGAGGTACCCACGAAGCCGGCGGAGCGGGCAAGCCACGGCCGGGAGCTGGCCAGGGCGAGCGCGGCGCCGTGGCCCTGGGCGAAGAGCATGGGAATGCCCTTATAGTCGCACACCCAGGCGGTATTGCCTGCGCCGCGGTTGCCCAGGTGGGGCGCCAGCAGGGCGAACAAGCGGTAGTCTTTCGGTTCCCCGGACAGCGTCTCGAAGGCGACACGCTGCAGCACGACATCGCGCCGCGGATCGCTCAGCACCTCCTTGGTGATGCGGTAGCGCCCCTGCGTGCACGTGTTCACGAGTCGGTAGAAGGGCACGCCCGGAACGGGCAGCTCGATGCGGTGGTCGGTGTGTCGCTTCTCCTCGGAGAAGAAGCGGCCGCCGTCCGTCACGATCAGGCCCAGATCGCGCGTGCAGGCCTGGTCGATGCGCGGGTAGTAGACCTCGTCCAGGATGCCGAATCCCAGCGTGAACCAGGCCCGGCTGACGGTCCCCGGGGCCGCGCCGATGCCGGCCTTGGCGCTGGATGTCCAGCGCGCAGGGATGCCCGGCCAACCCGGTGCGTAGCGGATGCCGCTGCCGTTGCCTGCTGCGCCGCTGTTCTGTGTCGTGCTCATGCTCCGCCTCCGATCCACCGTGCGATGGCGAAGGCTGCTGCCGCCGCCAGGCCGCCCACCAGCATGGTCTGGAATCCCGAGCGCCACGGACGCAGGCCGGTGAAGCGCCCCTTCACCGCACCGAACACGAGCAGCGCCAGCAGCGTCAGCACAATGGAAGTCAGGAGTGCCACGTGGAGACCGTGCAGGATGATGTAGGGCGACAGCGGAATGAGGCCGCCGACGATGTAGGACGCGCCGATGGTCGCGGCGCTCTCGCGTGCGCGCGCCGGGTCCGGCGTCTCCAGGCCGAGCTCGAAGCGCATCATGAAGTCGACCCAGCGGTCCCGGTCCTGCCGCATCGCGCCCACCACCGCCGCAACGTCATCTTCCCGCAGGCCGTAGCCCCGGAACACATTCGCCACCTCCTCCGCCTCCACCTCCGGAACATCGATCGTCTCCTGCACTTCCCGGCGACGTTCCGCTTCGTAATGCTCGACATCGGTGCGTGCGGCCAGGTAGCCGCCCAGCCCCATGGCGATGGAGCCTGCCGCGATCTCGGCCAGGCCGCCCGTCACCACGAGCGCCGTGGAGGAGGCGACGCCGGTGAGGCCGGCGGCCAGGGCGAACGGCACGGTCAGCCCGTCCGACATGCCGATGACGATGTCGCGGACCGTGTCCGTCGCGGAGAAGTGTCGTTCTACGTGCGGTGTCGTTGGCACGTTCGATGCTCCCTTTCGTGCATTGAAGTTGTCCGAGCCGCCTGGAGCCAAGGGCACGATGCGTGCCCATCGACGGCCGGCCCGGCCGGACCTCGAACCGGGAGACCATGCGTACCACTATCGTTGTTGCCGCTTCCCTCGCCGGTACCCTGGCGGCCTGCTCGCCGCAGCCCGCCGGCCCGAGCGCGTCCGAATTCGCCACCGTGCGGGACCTGCCACTGGTGGAGGCGCCTGTCTCCGACACTGTCCGTGGCCACGATCTCGCCATCTTCCTCACCGGCGATCAGCTCGTCGCGGCCGGCATCCCGGTGGTGGGATTCAATTCGCGGGACTTCCTGAAACGCCGGCGCACGCCGGACCAAACTGCCGATGCGGTGACCCGGGTGATTCGCCATTACTCCGACGCCTGGGGACGGGACAGCCTCGTGCTGGTGGGCTACTCCCGGGGAGCCGACATCCTGCCCTTCGTGGTGAACCGGCTGCCGCCCGACCTGGTCGATCGCACTCGCGTCGTCGCCCTCCTCGCTCCGGCCCGGCGCGCCGGCTTCAAGTTCCACTGGGCCGACCTGCTGACCAACGTTTCGTCACCCGATGATCTCCCCATCCTGCCGCAGGTGGACAGCATCTCCGGCCCGAAGGTGCTCTGCTTCTACGGGAAGAAGGAAAAGGAGTCACTCTGCCGGCAGGACCTGCCGCCCTCCGTGGCGGTTTACGCGCGTAACGGCGGGCACCACTTCGACGGCAACTACGTCGAGATCGGGGACCTGATCGTCCAGGCGCTGGACGCGGGGCGGACGCCCCTCACACGGTCGACGCACCCGGACAGCATCCCAGACCCGCGAAGGTGAGGACGGCACCGTGGCGGTCCTCACCTCAACGATCGTGGATCGTCGATCGTCCGTCGTCGGCGAGGGCGGCGGCGAACCGGCGCACGATGTCGCCCGCCGGCTCGACGGCATCGATGCCGTCGACGCTGCGTCCGGCCTGCCAGTAGTCCTTCGTGCCGGTCTCGTCCAGGGACGCCTGCTTCAGCTGCCACGCCGACTTCAGGGCATACAGGGCCCGCATCAGCTTCTTCCGGCGCCGTCCACGCAGCATCCAGCGGGCGAGGGGGCCGGCATGCGTCCCGATGCGCTCCACGTATGGCGTACGGATCACGGCCAGCGGTACGCCGGTGACCCGTTCCGTCAGCACGATGTCGTTCGCGCCAGCCTTCACGATGGCCTGCTTGTACGGCTCGCCCGCCCGGCACTCGTTCGTAGCGATGAAGCGCGTGCCCATCTGCACCCCGGCGTAGCCGAGCCGCAACGCCTCGACGAACGCCTCCGCCGTGCCGATGCCGCCCGCGCACACCACCGGCACCCCCAGGTCGCTGAGCTCCGCCAGCAACGCTTCCGCCGTTTTCGGCCCCGCGTGGCCGCCCGCCCTGGAGTTCACGGCGATGAGGCCGTCCACGCCGGAGTCCAGACCTTTCAGCGCCCACTTCCGCTCTGTGACGTCGTGGTACACGACACCGCCCACCGCGTGCACCCGGTCGACCACCCAGTCCGGCTTGCCCAGCGACGTGATGAAGAAGCGGACGCCTTCTTCCAGCGCCACGTCGATCCACGTCTCCATGCGGCGCCGATAGGCCCGTGACGACGCTTCGATGAGGGCGTTCATGCCGACGGGTCGATCGGTGAGCGAGCGGATGCGCCTCAGACCATCGCGGAAATCGTAGCCGTGGACGTACGTCAGCGAGAGCGGCTGGATGATGCCGATGCCGCCGGCCGCGCTGACAGCCGCTACCAGCTCCGGATTGCTGCACGGGTACATGGCACCGCAGATGAGCGGTACGTCGATGCCGGCCTGCTCGATCAGCGGCGTACGCAGCGGCCCATCGCTCATGGCCGCACCGGGCCCAGGCGCCAGGTCGCACGCACGCGCGCCACAACGTCCCCCCTCCCGGCACCTTCCCTTCCGTTGCCGGACGCCTCGCGGATCTCGGCCTGAACGACGTGCTCGGTGTCCTCCTCGATCGGTGGCACCGCCGTCTCGCACTCCGCAACCAGGCGCCCGCGGGCCTTCTTCACGTACTCCGCCTCCAGCCCCACGATGATGCCGCGCACGTCCGACGGCAGCCCCGTGAGCATCGCCAGGCCGCTGGTCACCTCGCCCAGGTTCAACAGCGCCACGGCGTGCACCGAATGCAGATGGTTGCGCAGGCCACGGCGCTCCCGCATCGCGATGCGCGCATAGCCAGGCCGCAGCTCCAGCACTCGGGGTCGGATGCTGCCGGTATAGGGCGCCACGCGGCCGACGTACCAGGAAAACAGGCGCTTACCGCCCGGAACCGACCGCAGGCGGCGCCACGCCCGCTCGATGGCCTGGCCGGGGGCGGCGTTCACGGTGTCGGTGAAGCGTCCGCGTGAGTGAGGCGACCCGCCAGGCCCGCCAGCCGCTTGCGCAGGCTGTCCGCCCGTATGACGCCGTCGGCGCGACGAATGTCGTTGGGCGCAGCCACGCTCGAGAACGCCACGTTGAGGATGACGATTCCGGCCTGGGGAACGGCCCTGCCGGTGATGAACGCGTCGGCGCCGAGCTGCCGCGCCAGGGCCGCACGAGCCGCGTGGTCATCGGCTCCACCACTGGTCCCCGCTTTGCCGACCGCTTTGCGGACCGCCACCGGGTCCACGATGCCATGTCCGGCGGCGGCCAGCGCCGCGCTCAGCGAGTCGGAGACCGTCTCCCCCCACCTGGCGTCCGCGCCCGTGCCGGGCACCTCGAACGGGAAGACCGCGATGCGGTTCATGTGCGCCGGCACGGGCCCCTCCACGTGGAGTCCCACCTCGGTGCCCAGGCCCCTCAGCGCCTCGGCAGTGGCGCGCAACACTGAATCCACGTTAGGGATGAGCGGCGTGCCCGACGCGCCACCCGCCGCTTCGGAACGCCGGTTCAGCCCCTCCACCGCCTCGGGATGCCGGTCCAGGCTCTCCAGCAGGCGCTTCTGGATCTGGTCGCTGATCGAGTTGACAGGCGCATCCGCCGGGCGAGCCGCGTTCTCCCGCACGTACCAGAGGGCGAAGCCCACGGCCACCGCCGCCACGAACAACGAGCCGACGGCCACGATGCGCGCCCGATTCGGCGCAGCCGGCGGTCGATGGGCGGTCGTCGCGGCCGCCTGTGCATCCGTTCGCTGCACACCTTCCGGCGTGACGTCGAAAACCCAACCCAGCACCAGCGCGATGGGAAACCCGACCAGCGACAGAATGATGATGATCTTGATGACCGGGTCCGGCCGGTCCAGAAGGTACGGCAACGCGGTCGCAGCGATCTGGATGACCACCCAGGCCACGACGGCGTACACCGCCGCCACCTTGTAGACATGTCGGCGACTCAGCTCTTCCAGGAAACGGGGTCGTTCCACGGGTATTGCCGTATCGGAGGTGCAGGAGATCCACAAATCGCCTCGATGCGGAAGATGCCGGCGCGCCACCGCGGCGGCAAGCGGAGGATGCCGCGATCGCCGTCGATCGTCGATCAGCCTTGCGCCTCCGGCACCGAGCCCCCCGATTCCCGCCATGACCGACTCGACACCGAAATACGACATCGCCGCCTGGCGCGACCGCATCCCGCTCCTGGAGAGCATGATCCCGCTGGCGAGCTGCTCCCAGGCGCCGCAGACGGATATCACGCGCGCGGCTGCCGAGGCGTTCCTGGACTCGTGGAACCGGACGGGCATGGACTGGGATGCTTGGATGGCGGAAGTGGACGCGGCGAAGGCGGCGTTCGCCCGCCTGATCGGCGCGGACGTGGACGAAGTGGCGCTCAGCACGTCCGTGTCGGCGGCGACGGCCAGCCTGGCGAGCGCGCTGGACCTGTCCGGACGCGACACCATCGTGGTGTCCGGCGCCGAGTTCCCCACGGTGGCCCATGTGTGGCAGGCGCAGCTGGCGCGCGGCGCACGCATCGCCTGGGCACCCTTGAGCGACGGCGTCGTCGAGCTGGACGCCTACGCCGACGCCATCGACGACCGCACCCGCATCGTCTCCGCCTGTCACGCGTATTACCAGAATGGCTTCAAGCAGGACGCTGCGGCCATCGCCGAGCTGGCCCACGAGCGCGGTGCCCTGGTCTACGTGGACGCATACCAGACGCTGGGCACCGAGCCCGTCGACGTGAAAGCCCTCGACGTGGATTTCCTGGCATCCGGCAACCTGAAGTTTCTCATGGGCGTGGCCGGGGTGGCCTTCGTCTATGTGCGGCGCGAGCTGATCGATCGCCTGAGGCCCACCGTCACCGGATGGTTCGGGCGAGAAGACCCGTTCGCGTTCCGGGCCGACCGGCTGGACTGGGCGTCCACGGCACGCCGCCTGGAGACCGGCACGCCGCCCGTGCCCAGCGTCTACGTCGCACGCGCCGGCATGGAGATGCTGGAATCCATCGGCCTGGAGGCCGTCGGGGCATGGAACCGCGTGCTCGCCGAGCGCCTGGCACAGGGCGGCCTCGCCCGCGGCCTGGAGCTCCACGGTCCGGCCGACCCCGCGCTGCGCGCGCCCACCACCGCCTTCGTCGTCCCCGGCGACGCCCACGACGTGGAGACGGCCATGCGCCGGCGCGGCGTCCTGCCCTCCGCCCGCGGACCGGTCATCCGGCTGGCGCCGCATTTCTTCAACACGCTCGCGGACATCGACACTGCGCTGGACATCCTGGCGGCTGTGCTGGCCGAAGCCGGCGGGCCCGGAGTTGGCTGAGCCATGAACGACGCGTCCCCGCCGCCGGGCGCCCCCGGCGCCGCGCGCCGGGCGAACGCTGCCGGCGGGAACGACGCCAGCGGGAACGACGCAGAGCGGACAGCCGGCCGGGCGCTCTTCACGTCCCGCGTCGCAGCGGTGGCCGCCATGATCGGCGTGGCCATCGGTCTCGGGAACTTCTGGCGCTTTCCCTATATGGTCGGCCGGTTCGGCGGGGCCGCGTTCGTCGTCTTTTACGTGTTCGTGGTGGTGGTCGTGGGCGTGCCCGGACTCATGGCCGAGTGGGCCCTCGGCCGCCATACGCGACGTGGCCCCGTGGGCGCCTTCGCGCGGGCCGGCGTCCCCTTCGGCAGAGCCCTCGGCTGGTTCTTCTTCGTCATCGTCCTGGCCGCCACCGCCTACTACTCCGTTGCGGTCGGCTGGGTGCTGGCCTTTGCCGTGGGCTCGGCCGCGAACGGTCTGGGCGCCTCCTGGGATCCCGCGTCCGTCCTGCCGCCCGCCACCGGCTTCCGAGTGCGCTCGTTTGCACCGCAGCTCGGATTCACCGCCCTCGTCGTGGGAGGCTCCGCCCTCGTCCTCGCAAAGGGCCTGCGCATCGGCATCGAGCGCGTCAGCCGTGCCTTCGTGCCCCTGCTCGTCGTCATCCTCGTCGTCCTCATCGCCCGCGCCCTGACCCTACCGGGCGCCGGCGCCGGCGTGCACTGGTACCTGCTCAAGTTCCGGCTGGCCGACCTCACGCCTGCCGTCATGCTCGCCGCCACCGGACAGGCCGTCTTCTCCCTCGCCCTCGGCGGCACCTTCATGGTCATCTACGGATCCTACCTCGACGACGACACCGACCTGCGCAGTACCGCCGCGTGGACCGCCGGCGCCGACACCGCCGCCGGGCTCCTCGCCGGCCTCGCCATCTTCCCGGCCGTCTTCGCCCTCGGGCTCCATCCTGCCAGCGGGCCCGACCTCATCTTCCAGACCCTGCCCCGCGTCTTCGACGCCATGCCCGCCGGTGCTGCCTTCGGCGTCCTGCTCTTCGGCGGACTCCTGGCCGGCGCCATCCTCTCCGACATCGCCGCCCTCGAAGTCCTCGTCGCCGCCCTCAACGACAACACGCCACTCCGACGACGCTCCGCCGTCTGGCTCGTCGCCGGGGCCGTGCTGCTCGTGGCCATGCCGCCCATGACCAGCATGCGCGTCTTCGTTCCCTGGGACCTCACCTTCGGCTCCGGAATGCAGACCTTCGGCGCCCTCTGTGCCCTCCTCACCTTCGGCTGGGCGCTGAAACGGCCGGCCGCGCTGGCCCAGCTGCGCGGTGTCCGGCCGCTCTACTACTGGATCCGCTACGTCGTGCCCGTGGGCATCCTGGCCGTGGGCGTGTGGTGGGCGCTCACTGATCTGTTGAAGGTGGCCCGCTAGCGGGCCACCTTCGCCCCCGGTCGTCGGTCACTCCTTCAGGACCACCGCCGGAGCAAGCCGCGCGGCGCGCCAGGCCGGGATGGCGCTGGCGATGGCGGCGGTAACGAGGAGGAAGATGGCGGCCGCAGCGAAGCTCACCGGGTCACCGGAGCCGATACCGAAGAGCTGGCTGGTGAGGAGGCGACTGCCGGCCACGCCGGCGGCCAGGCCCACGACGGCACCGGCACCGGCCAGGCGCAGCCCCTGGCCCACCACGAGCCGCAGCACGTCGCGGGGCCGCGCACCCATGGCCATGCGGACGCCGATCTCGTGGGACCGCTGGCTGACCGTGTATGCCAGCACGCCATACAGCCCCACGCCGGCCAGCAGCAACGCCAGGGCGGCGAACAGCTCCATGAGCGTGGACATGAGGCGCGGTCGCGCCACCGACGATCCCACGACACGCGTCATGGGTTGCGCGTTGGCCAGGGGCACGTCCGGGTCCAATGAGTGCAGCTCCCGGGTCACCACCGGCAGCAGGCGCATGGGGTCTCCCCCGGCCGTGCGCACTGTCAGGTCGATCATGCCGAAGAGCGGCTTCTGGTCCACGGGCAGGTAGATCGCATCACGCGGCTCGGTGTCCAGCCCGTACAGGCGCACGTCGTTGACCACACCCACCACCTCCACGCCCACCATCTTGCCCCAGCTGATCTCGAGGTGCTTGCCCAGCGGGTCCTCGCCCGGCCATTCCGTTTCCGCCAGGTGCTGGTTCACCACCGCTGCAGGCGGAGCGTCCGCCCGGTCCCGCGCGTCGAACGACCGTCCGCGCACCACCCGGATGCCCATGGCGCCGAAGTAGTCGCCCACCACGTTCCGGATGTCCGCCACCGGCCAATCCGGCCGCGGCCGGATTGGCTTGTCCGTCGCGTAGAACGATGTCCCGGCAGCTCCGCCCCCCATGGGCAGGAACGTAACCCCGCCGGCCGCCGTTACACCGGGCAGCCGCTTCACACGGTCTACCAGGTCGTCGAACAGGTGGATCTGCTTCTGCTGGTCCCGGTATGCGGGGCCCGACAGGGAGACGCGCGCCGTGAGCACGTGCTCCGGGTTCAGCCCCGGGTCCACCGACGTGAGCGACGCGAAGCTGCGCCCCAGCAGCAGTGCGGCCACCAGAAGTGCCACAGACACGGCGGTCTCCAGCACCACCAGTGCGCCCCGCAGCCGGCCCGTTCGCCGGCTGGGGCCGCGGCCTTCCGCGTTCAGCGTCTGCGCCGGCGCCGTGCGCGTCGCCTGGATGGCCGGCGCCAGCCCGAACAGCAGCCCCGTCACGACGGTCAGCCCCACCGCGAAAAGCAGCACTGTCACGTCCAGGCCCGCACCCTCCACCCGCGGCAGGGCGAATGCATCCGGCACCGCCGCCGCCACCAGCCGCGTGCCCACGCGGGCCAGCCAGACACCGCCCGCCGCGCCCAGGAACGCCAGCACCAGGCTCTCCACCAACAGCTGGCCCGCCAGCCGGCCGCCTGTGGCGCCCAGCGACGTGCGTACCGCCAGCTCCTGCTGCCGCTCCGTCGCCGACGCCAGCAGCAGGCTCGCCACGTTCGCGCACGCGATGAGCAACAGCAGGCCCACCGCCCCGAACAGGATCAGCAGCGGCGCCCGTGCGCCGCCCACGATCTGCTGCTGCAACGGCACCACGTTCGTCGTCCAGCCACCGTCGAAATCCGGGAACTCCTCCTGCAAGCCCGCCGCGATGCCGCTCAACTCGTCCCGCGCCTGCGCCAGCGTCGCACCATCCGCCAGCCGGCCCACCGTGTACAGGAACCGGCCCGTCGACGTCTGGTCCCCGTGCAGCCGCCACGCCGCCCACAGGTCCGCGTTCTCGCCGAACACCACGTATACCGACGGCAGCACGCCCACCACCTCTGCACTCTGACCCGCGACGGTCAGCGTGCGTCCCACCACGCCCGGGTCCCCGCCGAACCGGCGCTGCCAGAACCGGTGGCTCAGCACCACCGGCGTCACACCGGACGACTCCGACGAATCCGACGGCAGCAACGTCCGGCCCACGGCCGCCCGCAGACCCAGCAGCTGGAAGAAGTTCGGCGTCACCATCCGCACCACCACCTGCTCCGGTCCCTGCGCGCTCGTCATGGTCAGGGGCTGCGGCAGAAGCACCGCTGCCATGGCGGAGAAGGTACGGCTGTGCTCTCGCCAGGCCCGCACGTTCCCCGGGTTCGCCACGTTCTCTCGCTGGTCACGCGGCACGTTCCACTCCCAGATCGCCGCCAGACGGTCCGGCCGCTGGTACGGCAGCGGGTCCAGCACCACCGCTTTCAACACCGAGAAGATCGACACGGTCGCACCAATGCCCAGCGCCACCATCAAGCCCGCAAGCAGCGTGAACGCCGGGCGCCGACCCAGGCGCCGCAGAGCCAGCTGAAGATTCTGACGGAATCGATCCACGGGTGCCCCCTTCCGTTCCCGCTCGCTCCCCGGCATCACCGGACGAAACGACGACGGCCGCAGCAGACGCTCTTTCGCGTAATGCACCCCCAGCGACACCACCGCCCACACGTACCACGCCTCCGCCACCAGCCACCCACGCCTCGCTCGCAGCGCCCCGTATTCCCGATCCACATCCGCCACGATGCTCTCCCCCACGTAACCGCCCGGCAGCACCACGCGCACCAGCCGGCGCAACACTCGCCTCATGCACCCTCCAGCAGGTCTTCCAACCCACGCCACAGGTTCTGCAACGCCGCCCGCGATGTCCGCAACGCCTCCAGCCCCGCTTCCGTTACCTGGAAACGCCGCATCGCCCCCGCCCGCGCATCATCCGGCTTCGCCTTCGTCCAGCGCACGTACCCCTTCTGCTCCAGCCGGTCCAGCGTCGTGTAGAACGCGCCCCGGGACACCGTCCGATCCGCGCTCCGCTCCAGCTCCTGTCGGACCTCCAGCGCAAACGCTTCCTCCCCTCGCTGCAGGATCGCCAGCAGCACCATCTGCTCGAACTCACCCAGGTATCCCTTGCCGCCCATGGTCCGCTCCGGGAGAAACTACAAAGTAAACGGTGAAGTATACAATGTAGTCATACGCCCCGTCGCGCAACCCTGGTCGATGGTTGCGCCGCTCCGTCGTGCGCCGACGCTTTCGGCGCGACAGGGAGCTCACCGTGCAGGACACTGCGCACCGCGCAATGAATTGCACGCAATCCGCCACGAGTGATCCGGGGCGTGTAACAATGTAAGCAATTGTAGGAAAACGAGTTGCGCCGTTGGTACGCGCACGGCCCCGTGCTTGCTCCTGTCACACGCGCGAGTCGCTGAACGCAAACGAATGAACGAGTCATCGAACGAGTCATCAAGTGAGGTGCGGAGGCGCGCGATGCGGGAAGAGACGGAAGGAAAGGAAGAACGGGTCAGCCGTCGGGAGATGCTGATCTCGGCGGCGCGGACAGCGTTGGGGGTGACGGTCGTGGGTGTGGCGGTGCCGATCCTGGATTCGTGCAGCCCGGGGAACCTGACGGGCACGCATTCGACGAAGAAGGTGTTCGACGTGAGCCAGCTGACGCAGGACGGACAGGCGCTGGTAACAAAGGACTACGGGCCGGACGGGGCACCGGTGCTGATCGTGCGGGAGGCGGCGAATTCGTTCTATGCGCTGTCGATGCTGTGCACACACGCCGCGTGTTTCGTGGGTGCGCCGCAGCAAGGTGTGATGGTGTGTCCGTGTCACGGTTCCGAGTACAACATGCAGGGCCAGGTGCTGCGCGGCCCGGCGTACGCGCCGTTGCATCGGTATACGCTGAGCTACGATGCGGCGTCGCAAACGGTCACGCTGAGCTGAGGGGGCACCATGGTGATGGCGATCCTGGCAGCGTTGACTCTGGCGGTGCCGGACACGGGGCGTGCGCCTGCGGCGGAGCCCCACTTCGACCTGTGGCGCCCTCCGGCGATGCAGGCCTCGCCCGGGACCGGGCGTCTGCCTCTCACGTTGGACATGCCGGGAACGATCGTCGACGGACGTTCGTCGATCGTCGAACCTGCGCCGTCGGACTCGCAGCAGTCACGGCCCGTCCTGGTGGACTACTCGGATGCGTACTACACGCGCCTGACCATCCACAAATGGGCGAGCTGGACGATGCTGCCGTTGTTCGGGCTGGAGTACTACACGGGCACGCAGCTCTACAAGCAGGGGCTGGCGGCTCCGCACTGGGAGCGCACGATCCACAAGCCGGTGGCGGTGACCCTGGCGGGCCTGTTCGCCCTGAACACGGTGACGGGGGTGTGGAACCTGTGGGATGGGCGCAAGGACCCCGACGGTCGGGTGTGGCGAACGACGCACGGGTTGTTGATGCTGCTGGCCGACGCCGGGTTCGTGGCGACGGCTCTGACGGCGCCTCATTTCAGGACGCAGAGCGGCGTGTACGGACCGGGCTCGAGCCTGTCGGGTGGCTACGGTCACGGCAACGAGCGGCTCCACAAGCAGATCGCCATCAGCTCGATGGTGGTGGCGGTGGTCAGCTGGGTGATGATGCTGCCGCCGATCCGGAGGGATTGACGTCATGTTCCTTCAGACGGTGGCGGCTGCGTTGCAGCCGTGGTCCGATCTGTACAACGGCAGCGCCGCCGTGTCGAACGTCGTGACGTTCGTCCATCTCGCGGGGATCTTCGCGGCGGGCGGCTTTGCCGTCGCGACGGACCGGGCGGTGCTGCGCGCCGGTCGCGCGGACACGGATCGGGCGTACGTGCTACGGGAGCTGCACCACGTCCATCGGCCCGTGATCGTCGGGCTCGTGGTGGTGACCATCACGGGGGTGGCCAGTCGGACGTGCGCACGTTCCTTCCTTCGCTGGTGTTCTGGGTGAAGATGGGGTTGATCCTGCTGCTGCTGCTGAACGGGTGGGTACTGGAGCGGGTGGGCCGGCGGCTCATGGAGAATCCGTGGGAGAGCACCGGCTGGCGTCGGCTGCGAAACGCGTCGCTGAGGAGTGGCGGTCTCTGGGTGCTGACGCTGTTGTTCGGCGTGCTGCTCACGTCGGTGGGCTGAGCGCGGCGCTGGACGAGTATGTGTGAATCGGGCACGGGTGGAGTGAACCATGGACAACGACAAGCATGACATACATGAAGTGAACGCCCCAAACGAGACCATCGTTCACGGGAGCGAGCCAGACGCATGCGGGTCGTGTGCGTTGCGGGCGACACGCCGGGACTTTCTGCGGGACGGGGCCATCGCGGCTGCGCTCATGCTGGGGCTTTGGCCCCGGCGTGGCCAAGCGACGATGATTCCGCGCCTGCTCTCCGGCGTGTTGTCGGGTAATGGCGAAATCGCGTACCCCATACCCAAAACGGACAGCGTGTCCATCGACCACAAGGAGGACATCATCGTGGCACGCTCGCAGGGCAAGCTGTACGCCTTCTACCTGTCGTGCCCGCATCAGCACACGGCCCTTCACTGGATCAAGAAGCACGACGAATTCGAGTGTCCGAAGCACCACTCGAAATACAAGCCCGACGGCGAGTTCATCTCGGGTCGCGCCACGCGCGGCATGGACCGGTACGCCGTGCGCATCCAGGGCGATCAGTTGATGGTGAACCTGAACAAGCTGTACCGCCAGGACCGGGATCCGGACGGCTGGAACAACGCCTACGTCTCCGTCCCATCGGAGCCGGCGGCGGTCGCGTCGGGCTGATCATCACGGCCTATGCCGTGCTTGTCCAGCTTGTACCACAGCGTGCGCACGCTGATGCCGAGCAGCTTCGCTGCCCGGGTCTTGTTGTCCCCCGTGGACTGCAGGGCGGCCAGGATGGCCTGGCGCTCCGCCCGGTCGACCGCCTCTCGCAGGGGGGGCGGGGCGTCGCCCGCTGAACCCGGCGCGTTGCCCGCGGAACCCGGCCCGGCGCCCGCCGAACCCGGCCTGGCGCCCGTGTCCGGCGTCCCGAGGTGTGAAGCTCCGGGCGCAGGGAGGTCGAATTGGCGGATGGTGCCCGCGGGCGCGAGCAGGACGGCGCGCTCCACCACGTTGTTCAACTCGCGCACGTTGCCAGGCCACGCGTACGCTTCCAGCTGCGCGACGGCATCCGGAGCGATGCGGATCTCACGGCCCAGGGAGCTGCCGAGGCGGCGGGCAGCGTGCAGGGCCAGCGGGGCGATGTCGTCCGGGCGCTCCCGGAGCGGCGGCACGTGGACGGGAAAGACGTTCAGCCGGTAGAAAAGGTCGGCGCGAAAGCGGCCTTCCTCCACCAGGCCGGCCAGGTTCCGGTGCGTCGCCGCGACCACCCGCACGTCCACCTCGCGTACCACGTTGGAGCCCAGGCGCTCGATGGTCCCGTCCTGGAGCGCCCGCAGCAGCTTGGGCTGAAGGCTCAGGGGCATGTCACCGACCTCGTCGAGGAAGAGGGTGCCCCCGTCGGCCAGCTCGAACTTGCCGGCGCGGTCCTGGGCGGCGCCCGTGAACGCGCCCTTGGTCACGCCAAACAGCTCGGCCTCCAGCAGCTCCCCCGGGATCGCGGCACAGTTGAGCGCCACGAACAGCGCCTCGCCACGCGGAGAGCGGGCGTGCACGGCGCGGGCGACCAGCTCCTTGCCCACCCCTGTCTCCCCCGTGATGAGCACACTGGTGGGTGCCGGCGCGACGCGGTCCACCGCCGCCAGCACGTCGCGCATGGCGCCAGACGCCACGATGATGCCCTCGGGGCCCGGCTGGACCTCCCGCAGGTACGCGTTCTCCCGCTCGGCCCGCACGCTGCCCAGGGCGCGGGACACCAGCGCCTCGATCTCTTCAACGGCGAAGGGCTTCACCACGTAGTCGAAAGCGCCCAGCTTGATGGCGCGCACGGCGCTCTCCACGCTGCCGTATGCCGTGATGAGGATCACCGGCAGGTCGGCGTACGTGGCGCGGATGCGCTCCAGCAGCTCGATGCCCGATCGGTCCGGCAGCTGCAGGTCGGCCAGCACCAGGTCCACCGGCTCCGCCGCCAGCAGCCGTTCCGCCTCCGCGGCATCGGCCGCGCCGAGGATGCGGTACCCCAGGTCAGTGAGGGACAGTTCCAGGATGCGCCGGATCTTCGGCTCGTCGTCCACCACCAGCAGTGTAGGGCTCGCCCTCATGCGTCGCTCCGGATCGGGAGCCGGACGGTGGCGGTGGTGCCTTCGTCCGGCTCGCTCTCGAGTGTGACCGCGCCGCCGTGGGCCTCCACGATGCGGCGCACGATGGGCAGGCCGAGACCCGTGCCGCCGCCGCCCGTCGTGAAGAACGGCGTCCAGACCTCGGCGAGCTGCTCCGGCGGGATGCCGCTGCCCTGGTCGCGGATCTCCAGGACCACGGATCCGTCCGTCACCCCGCACCTCACCCGCACGCGGCTGTCCACGGGTGATGCCTTGCCCGCGTTGGCCAGCAGGTTCAGCACGACCTGGTGCAGCTGGTCGGCATCACCACGGACGGGCGCCGGCGTCAGCTCGGTCTCCAGCATGACCCCGTTCGTCTCGTATTCGCCGCCGATCGCCGACACCACGTCGTCCACCACGTCCGCCAGGTCCACCGGCTCACGCTCCGGATCACGAGGCCGCGCGAACGACAACAGGTCGTTCACCAGCCGGCTCAGCCGACCGGTCTCACCCAGGATAAACGTCGTCAACTCCTCTTCCCGCGAGCCGGCGGCGGCCTTGCGGCCCAGCATCTCCGCGGAGCCGCGCACGATGGAGAGCGGCGTCCGGATCTCGTGCGCCAGGGCGGCGGCCATCATGCCCATGGCGGCCAGGCTCTCCTGGCGCGCCAGCTCGTGGCGCGACGCCTCCAGCCGGCTCAACATCGTTTCCAGCGCTCCCGACAGCACCCGCACCTCTCGCGGGGCCGCGTCCGAAACCTGGTGGAAATCCGAACCCTGCTCGTGGCGCACGTCGCGGGCAGCCTCCGTCAGCCGGCGCAGCTCGCGCGTCGTCGAGCGGGCGTACAGCATGACCGCCGGCAGCGCCACCGCCAGAAACACCAGGGCCAGCACGAACAGCTGCACGCTGGACGTTCGCAGCGGCTCCAGGGCCCGGGAAATCGGTTCCGTCGCTTCCGTCTGGAGCCGAATGCCTCCCAGCTCGCGCATGGTCTCGCGCGCGGTAAGCACGCGGGTCCCCGGGTCGGGTGCATTGCCGATCACGAGCTGGCCATCGGCCGTGCGCACCGACAGGCCCCTGCGATCGTCCGGCGCCACCTCGTTCAACAGCTCCGACCAGGGCGTGATCAACACGATCCAGCCCAGGCGGTCGCCGCGCGGGCCGAAGACCGGGCTCGCGGCCAGCACGCCGGGATCCGTTCCCTGGCGCAGCACGTGCAGCCGTGCGGCGGGGCCGATGCCCTGGCGTAGCAGCGGCAGCCAGCCGTTGCCGTTGGTGGTGCGACCGATCCACCCCGCGTCCGACGACGCCACGACCCGCCCGTGCGGGTCCACCGCCAGGGCAAGGTCGCTGCCCTGGAAGCTGCCGGCCAGCTGGGAGAGCGATGCGGCCAGGCGCTTGTCCACGTCGTCTACGGCAATGTCCTGGGCGGCGCCGAGACCCGGCCAGGCCTCCACCAGCCGGAGCCGATCGCCCAGCGCGCGCTCCAGCCGGTCCGCCGCCAGCCGGTCGCGCGCCTGGAGCTGGTTCTGCGCTTCCCGCAGCAACGTATCCCGACCGCGCACGTACTCCACCCCGAGCACTCCGATGGTCGCCAGCAGCACGAACAGCACGAGGGCGGCCGCCAACCGACCCGCCAGCGTGTCCGGCCATCGACTCGCGCGGCTGTGCGCACGCGGGTTATCCTTAGCCAAATGAAACCCCGGAATCTGGGTATGAGCTTCGACGTGCGGCGTCTCGCTTGCCGCGGTGCCACGATCCTGCTCATCCTCGGCGCCGCTCCGCTCGCCGCCCAGCTGCCTGCGCCCGCCGTCAGCAGCCCCCATGCCGTACACCTCGCCGGCTACGGTGGTGTCGTCTTCGGCTACAGCCCGCAGAACCCGTCCGAGGACCGAACCGCCTTCCCGGCCGCCACCGCCGCGGTCCTCCTGTCCGGCACCGTCCTGCCGCGACTCAGCTACTTCGGTGATTTCCAGGCCGCGAGCTGGACCGACGAGAACTGGACCGGCGTGCGCGAGGAGAACAACTTCAACGTTGCCCGCCTCTATGCAGAGTATGCCTTCTCCGACGCGTTCCGGCTACGCCTGGGTCGTTTCCTGACCCCCGTGGGTCAGTGGAACGAGATTCCTGCCGAGCCCCTCACGTGGACGGTGCTCCGGCCTCTCACCACGTATCGGCCCTTCGCCAAGAGCACGACGGGTGTTCTCGTTGCAGGCACCGTGCCCCTGGCGGGCCACGATGCCGGCTACGCGTTCTACTTCGCGCCGCCGGACTGGAGCCGCGAGGAGGCACAGGAGAGCGGCTTCGTACAGGCCACCGGCGGTCGCGTGGCCGTGGAGCTGACGCCGGGGCTCGTGCTGGGCGCCAGCGCGGCCCGGTTCCGCGTGTCCCGTCCCTATCAGCCGGAGGACGCTGAATACGGCGAAGCCGGCCTGCCATCGGACAGCACGGACAGTCCGGCGGAGGAGACCCGTGAGGCGGAGGCCGAGAGCCGTTTCCTGTTCGGCGCCGACCTGTCCTGGGACGTGGGCCGCGTCGAGCTGCTGTCGGAAGTCGCGGCGCTCTCGCGCACCTCGCTGCGGCCCGGCGAGCGCGGCGGGTACGTGCAGGCCGCCATCCGCGTCCTGGGCCCGGCGCGCCTGGTGTTGCGTTCGGAAGCCTACGACCCCGTGTACGCCTCGGCGGTCGCCGTGCAGACCATCGGCGTGGCCACACGGATCTTCCAGCATGTGACGTTCAAGCTCGAGCGCCAGATCAGCAACCACCCCTCGGAGCGAGTCCGCGACGGATGGTTCGTCTCGCTGTCGGCACTCTTCTGACCTTCGCCCTGGTCGCCGCTGCGGCCCCGACCCAGGTGCAACGCGACCCGGCCCGCATCGCCGTCGTCGTCAACCTCGACGTGCCCGACGACAGCCTGGCGACCGGCACTGTCCGCCGCATCTTCCTGCGTCGCCAACGATTCTGGCACGATGGCACCCTCGTCGCACCCGTCAACCTGCCGGCGACCTCGCCCGTCCGCGACGCCTTCTCCCGCGCCGTCCTGGGCCGCCCGCCCCGCGACATGGTCGAGTTCTGGAACGACGCATACTTCCACGGCATCCAGCCACCCCCCGTCCTCGACTCCCAGCGCGCCGTCCTGCTCTACGTCGCCCGCACCCCCGGCGCCGTGGGTTATGTCAACGCCGACTCCCTACCGGCTCCCCAACAGCGTAAGGGCTACCGTTTGGTGCTCGGCGTGCGGCGTTGAAGCGCCGCATGACCGACGACCGACGACCGACGACCGTCGCCGGCTCGCGGGGTGAGCAGCATGACGGGCCGGCCGTCGGCAGCTTCCGGCACGGCAGCCGCCGTCCCGATGCCAGTGCCGGCGGCGCAGCGCGAAGCGCCCGAACGAACCGGCGTACGCCGCGAAGCCAGCCACATCGCGCCGGAACCGCGCGTCCGCCCGGAAGCCACGACGGTCGTCGGTCGTCGGTCAACCTACAGCTCGACCTGCGCCCCCAGCTCGACGACGCGATTCGGGGGCAGGTGGAAGAACGACGTAGCGCTGCGCGCGTTGCGGCTCAGGAACGCGAACAGGCGCTCACGCCAGATGGCCATGCCCTTCTTCTCGGTAGCCAGCAAGGTTTCGCGGCCCAGGAAGTACGTGGTCTCCATGGGCCTGAATTCGAGGTCGATGCCTTTGAGGCGGGCGAGGGCGGCGGGCACGTCCACGTCCTGCATGAAGCCGAAACGGAGCAGGACACTGTAGAAGCCCTGGCCGAGCTCCTTCACATCCGCCTGCTCCGCGTGCGTGACGCGTGGCACTTCCTCCGTCTCCACGGCCAGCAGGACCACGTGCTCGTGCAACACGCGGTTGTGCTTGAGGTTGTGCAGCAAGGCAGGGGGCGTTGTTTCCGGATTGCTGTTCATGAACACCGCTGTGCCCGGCACGCGCACGACGTCCTCGGCCGGGTCTCGCGCCAGGAACTCCTCGATGGGCAGCGCCCGGGACCGGAGGCGCTGTCGCAGGATCTGACGTCCGCGCTTCCACGTCGTCAAGATGGTGAAGACGGACCCGCCCACGAGCAGCGGGAACCAGCCGCCGTCGGGGATCTTGGTCAGGTTGGCCAGCCAGAATGCCAGGTCGAACGTCATGAAGAACGCCGCCACCAGGAGCGCCACCGGCAGCGGCCAGCGCCACCGCTCCCGTGCCAGCACGAAGAACAGCACCGTCGTGATCACCATCGTGGTGGTGACCGCCACGCCGTAGGCCGCCGCCAGGGCGCTGGCGCTGCCGAACCCGAAGACCAGTGCCAGTGTCGCGATCATGAGCGTCCAGTTCACGCCCGGAATGTAGATCTGGCCCATCTCCTTTGCGGACGTGTGCTGGATCTCCATGCGTGGACTGTAGCCCAGCTGGACCGCCTGCATGGTGAGGGAGAACGCCCCCGAGATGACCGCTTGGGACGCGATCACCGTCGCCGCCGTCGCCAGGACGACCAGCGGGTAGAGAGCCCAGTCGGGGCCCATGTGGTAGAACGGGTTCTCGATGGCGTCCGGGTGCCGGATCAGCAGGGCGCCCTGGCCGAAGTAGTTGAGCAGCAGCGCGGGCAGCACCAGCGTGAACCACGCCAGCCGGATGGGCCGTTTCCCGAAATGGCCCATGTCCGCGTACAACGCCTCGCCGCCCGTCACCACCAGGAATACCGACCCCAGCACCGCCACGCCGCTTACGCCGTGCCGCCCGAAGAACTCCGCCGCGTACATGGGATTCAGCGCACGCAGCACGCTGGGCTGCATCACGATCTGTCGGATGCCCAGCACGGCCAGCACCGTGAACCAGACCACCGTCACCGGGCCGAACACTGAGCCTACACCCGCCGTGCCCCGACGCTGGAATGCGAAAAGCAACACGAGGATGACGACCGTGATGGGAATCACGTACGGCTGGAATACCGGCGTCGCCACCTGCAATCCTTCGACCGCGCTCAACACGGAGATCGCCGGCGTGATCATGCTGTCCCCGTAAAGCAGCGCGGCGCCGAACAGGCCCAGCATGATCAGCCACCAGCGACCGCCCCGCGTCGCGCCCACCGGCGTGACGAGCGATGTCAGCGCCAGGATCCCGCCCTCGCCACGGTTGTCCGCCCGCAGGATGACGCCCAGGTACTTGACCGAGATCACCAGCACCAGCGACCAGAAGATCAGCGACAGGACACCCAGCACGCTCTCCGGGCCCACGACGACGTTGTATACGCCACGGAACGACTCACGCAAAGCGTACAGCGGGCTCGTGCCGATGTCGCCGTACACGATGCCCAGCGCCGTGAGCGACATCAGCAGCAGATACCGCCCGTGTGCGGGGCCGGCATGCGCTTCACTTCCCGCGCCGCCTTCGTCCGAGCCCGATGCAGCTGCGGCAGACCGGTCGACTGGCCCGTCCGTCACCGTTTGATCATGTCCTGTTTCAGAAGAGTTGGCCGGGCGACACTACGCACGATCCGCGCCGCCGGCAAGTCGGCATCCGGCGGCGCGTTCGCGACCCGCGGCGAGTGGGGATTTCGGTCGTCGCGGGGGCACGTCCGATCCAGGCGGATCAGGATCTCGCCGGCGCAGCCCGCGCCCCCGCCCCCGCCTGCAGTGTCAGCGACTGCCTAAGAGTCCTCCCAGCATGGCCGGAATCGTGGCCAACGCCCAGATGAGGAACGCCACCGCGTACGCCCGCGCCTTGGGGATCCTGCCTATTACGTGGAGCCCGATGGCCAGGAGGATCGTCGCCCAGAGCGTGAACAGCTCTACACGCGACGCCAGGGCGAGCAGTGCTGCCGAGGTGTCCGGCTGGTTCATGAACCGATCGAGGCCCAGCGATACGTCATGGATCGAGTCCATGTGACCCACGTCCAGAAACAGGCTCTGGACGATGCCCGCCAGGTACTGCGGGACCCGCACGATCTGCGCGTACGTTGCCACCAGCATCATGGATCCAAGCGTGACCGCCGCCCCGAACGCCCGGCCCAGGCCCCACAGCAATAGCCCTACGAGGAACACGCCGATGGGGAACACGATCAGGATGCCGACCGCGCCGAAGATGCCTCCCAGCCTGCTCGCGTTCTGTATCTGCTCCGGCGTCATCTGCTGCGCGCGGGTCGCCATCTGCCGCTGCGTCTCCAGGTCGAACACCGGCAGCATCGTACGGTGCCACAGGAAGAACAACGCAGCCAGCACCACCGCCAGGATGACCAGCACCGGCCACCATTGTGCGCCGCGCCGCCGCTCGAACACCGACGAGGGCGCGTAGAAGATGTCAATGAAATCTTCCCACATGGACGCGGATGGCGGTGTTTCCGCTGGCGGCGTAGGCGTGGGTTCGAACGGTTGCTCGGGCATGACGGACCTCACACGATGAAGTCGGATGACGGCACCGAAAAGACGGTACGGCGGACATCACGGCGGGTCAATGTCTACGTCGCGTAACATGCGCTCGCCACCGGTCACTCGAGTCCCCGTAGCCGCGACGCCAGTTGCGCACGACCACCCGCTTCCGCCAGGTCCGCAGCCGACCGGCCGTCGTCCGCCACCAGCTCCGGATGCGCACCCGCTTCCAGCAGCATTTCCACGAGGTCGTCGTCGCCGTGCTGCGCCGCCGCATGCAGCGCCGTCCACCCGCCCGCCTGGCGCGCGTTCGCGTCTGCACCGGCTTCCACCAGCAAACGGACCACGCCGTCGTGGCGGCCGGCCGCGGCCGCGTGCAGTGGCCGGTTCGCCATCGCATTGCGTGTCGTCGCGTCCACCGGCGCGCCCGCTTCCAGCAGCACCTGCACCGCCTCCTCACGACCGAAGTACGCCGCCAGGTGCAGAGGCGTGAAGCCGTCCACCGCGTATTCGCCCGCACGACTGCCCCGCACCGACAACAGCGCCCGCAGCCGGTCCACTTCACCCAACGCCGCGGCTTCGAACAGCGTCAGATCCGGACCCGCGGCCAGCAGCACGTCCAGCACCGCCTGCCGGCGATTGTAAAGTGCCGCCAGGATGGCCGTGACCCCATCCTCGCCCGTCGACGACGCCAGTTCCGGCGTCGTGCCCAGCATCGTGCGCACCGTCTCCACAGCCCCGCCGCGCACGGCATCCAGGAATCGTGTGCGTTCATCCACGGCTGCCCCTTGCAGTAGTTAGTTAGGCTAACTAATATGGTTGCCATGCCAGACGACGCAAGAGGCAAGGGCTCCGCCGATGACGCCAAGTTGGCCGCGCGCCTGCACGCGGTCACCATCCATCTGCTGCGTCGCCTGCGGGTGGAGGACACAGCGGCGGGCCTGAGCCCGGCGCGGCTGTCGGCGTTGTCGGTGCTGGTGTTCGGGGGGCCGCGCTCCGTCGGCGCGCTGGCGCGGGCGGAGCAGGTGCGGCCGCCGACGATGACGCGGCTGGTGTCGTCATTGGAAGCCGGCGGACTGGTGGAGAAGCACCGGGACCCGTTGGATGGTCGGGTGGTGCGGGTGCAGGCGACGGCCGCGGGTGCCCGTGTGCTGGAGGAAGGCCGGGCGCGGCGCGTGGCGCACCTGTCGGCGCTGCTGGACCGTCTGCACGACGCGGACCGGGATGTCGTGGCCCGGGCCACGACGGTCCTCGAGCACCTGACGCGCGCCAGCCGGGAGGAGCCCACCCCGCGAACGCGGTGAAGGAAGCACCCGCCGCCAAGGCGGCGAAAAAGCGTGCGCGATGAAGGAAGGCGCCCTCCGCGATCCCGCCACCGCGACGATGCCCGAAACCTGCTACCTGCTACCTGCTGGCATCCCGTTGTGTCCGGGCCGGGTGCATCGATAGGTTGTTGCCGCGAGCTCCCCTATTCCCGAGTCGGTAGAGAGAGAGAGGCGAAATGGCGACGGCACCGCTGGTTGGCGTGATCATGGGCTCCAAGTCGGACTGGGACACGATGTCGCACACGGTGGAAACGCTGAAACAGCTGGGCGTGCCGTACGAAACGCGGGTGATCTCGGCGCATCGCACGCCGGACGTGCTGCTGGAATGGGCCGCGACGGCGGAGGAACGAGGCCTGGAGGTGATCATCGCCGGGGCCGGTGGCGCGGCGCACCTGGCGGGTGTGGCGGCGGCGAAGACCATGTTGCCGGTGCTGGGCGTACCGATGCAGTCGCGGGCGTTGAACGGCATGGACTCGCTGCTGTCGATTGTGCAGATGCCGCGGGGCGTGCCGGTGGGCACGCTGGCCATCGGCAAGTCGGGTGCGGTGAACGCAGCGCTGCTGGCGGCGACCATCGTGGGCGCGAAGCACCCCGAGGCGCGGGAGGCGGTGCGCAAGTACCGGGCGGACCAGGCGGCCGAGGTGCTGGCGCACCCGGATCCGTCGGAGCCATGAGACCCTGCCTGGTGCGCGGGATGAGCGAATGAGCCCAACGGACGACGCCGGGTCGATCCAGGATCGGATGCAGAAGCGCCTCCGGATCAATGCCCCGCACGGCAACGATCGCCTGCGTGAGGTGCTGAAGCGCGTCAATGCGAGCGACGAGCTGTACGCCCTGTGGACGGTGTCCAACGTCAATGCCATGGAACGGCTGGGCATGACGGACCACGGGCCCGTACACGTCAAGATCGTGATGAACATCGCGGTCAAGCTGCTCCGTCTGCTGGTCCAGCGCGGCATCGAACCGTCCATCGTCCGGAACTACGGGCTCGCGAATGAGGATGCCGAGGTCGTGGTGGCGCTGGCCGCACTGCTGCACGACGTCGGCATGTCCATCCACCGGCCGGACCACGAGAGCTATTCGCTCTTCGTCGCCATGCCCCACATCGATGCATTGCTGCGGGACACGTACGACGACGCCACCCGCACCGTCGTCCGGTCGGAGATCCTGCACGCCATCATCGCCCACCGTTCCGGTGGCAAGCCTCTCACCCTGGAGGCCGGCGTCGTGCGCATCGCCGACGCCCTGGACATGGCGGAAGGCCGGTCCCGCATCCCGTTCCAGGAGGGATCCGTCAGCATCCACTCCGTTTCCGCCGCCGCCATCTCGAACATCGACATCGGCCCCGGCGATGAAAAGCCGGTGCGCGTCTCCATCGAGATGACCAACTCCGCCGGCGTCTTCCAGCTCGACCAGCTCTTCCGCGACAAGCTCTCCGGTAGCGGCCTGGAGCCGTACATCGAGCTGGAGGCACACATCGAAGGCGAGGAGAAGCGGCTGCTGTCGG
>JARRJS010000096.1:0-18405 GCA_037388885.1 Gemmatimonadota bacterium | reverse complement strand
CCTCTTGCCACGGGGCCCTCGGGCACCGAGTCGACATCGAACATTGGGAGGCGATCCAACGTCGTGCCGAGGTCGCACACGGTCGTAACGCCGTCGGTCAGGAACGCGCGCCGCACGGCAGGATCATATGCGCTGTGCACGTGGGAGTCGATGATGCCGGGCAGGATCGTACCGCCACCGGCATCTACGACTCTGGCGTCCCGGGGGATTTGGAAGCCTGCTGCGTCGCCCACGGCGACGATTCGCTGGCCGTCGACGGCGACAACGCCATCAACGATCGGCGGTGCTCCTGTCCCATCGATCACCGTGCCGTTCGTCACGACCAGCGCGTTCGCGGGGATTCGAGCACGATCGTGGCCACCCGCAGTCGCCACTATGGACGCCAGTACCAGGCAGAGAGCGTGTCTCATATCCACCCTCCCGTGTCAGTCCGACGGCGGGGGCACCACATCCGCGTCCACCCGATCCAGTAATGTGATACCCCTGGAAACGATGTCGTGCAATACTCCTTGCGGTTCCCCGCTCCGGGGGACATATGGAACGGAGGGCGAGCGGTTGTTCCAGCGGCAGTCTGCGTCGGGGGCCATGTCGGATCGGATCATCGCGGACCGCTACCGCCTTCTGCGGGAGGTGGGGCGCGGAGGCATGGCCATGGTCTTCCTGGCCGTGGACGAGAAGCACCACCGGGAGGTGGCGCTGAAGGTGCTGCGCCCCGACCTTGCGGCGGTGGTCGGATCTGTGCGTTTCCTGCGTGAGATCGAGATCACCGCCGTGTTGAACCACCCCCACATCCTCCCCCTCCTGGACTCGGGCGCAGACGACGAGGTCCTTTATTATGTCATGCCCTACGTGGCGGGCGGATCGCTACGACGGCTGCTGGCACATGTACTGCCCCTCGAGGCGGTCACCCGCATCGTCCAGGAAGTAGCGTCGGCCCTGGACCATGCCCACGCCCGGAACGTTATCCACCGGGACATCAAGCCGGAGAACATCCTGTTCAACGAGGGACTCGCGGTGGTGGCGGATTTCGGCGTCGCCCGGGTCGTGAGTGGAGCCAGGGAGGACCGCGTGACCGGCGCGGCCCCTCGCATGACCGGCACCGGCCTGTCGGTGGGCACGCTGGGCTACATGAGCCCGGAACAGGCGCTCGGGGCAGAGGACCTGGGTCCTCAGACGGACGTATACAGCCTGGCGTCGGTGGCGTATGAGATGCTGTTGGGCGAGACGCCGTCGTCGTGGCCCGGTGCCGAGGACGTGAAGCTCGGGCGATTCAGCGACCTTCCCGATGCCCATCGAGCGCGGCTGGATGGCTATCCGGGACGAGTCGAGCAGGTGCTGGCGAAAGGGTTGGCGTTGAGACGCCAGCACCGGTTCCCGACGACGGGTGAGTTGGCGACGGCCTTGGCGGCCGCGGCGCAGCCGACGGCGCGGCTCAGCGATGAGCAGGTACGGCGACTCCTGGAGCGGGCGGCGGAGCTTCAGGCGGAAGCGCCGGCGTCGGAACCCCAGGCGACCCAACTGACCATGGGCGCGGTGGAGCAGGTCGCGGCCCAGGTGGGGATCCCACCGAGCCATGTGCGGGATGCAGCGAAGGAGCTGGAAAGCGTTGGCGTCGGCCCGCAGCCGTCGTTGCCGGCCCACTCGGAGACGACGGCGCCCGCGCGGCCCCGGCCCGGCGGCGCCATCGGTGGGGACTGGCGCCGCCTGCGGGGCGAACGGTGGAACCAGCTGGTGGCTGTCGAAACGGTCGAAGGCGAGGTGCCGGAATCGGTGTTCGCCGGGATGGTGGGGGAAATCCAGCGTCGTCTCGGAATCGCGGGCCACGCCTCCATCGTGGCCGGCACGCTCACCTGGAGCCCCGCCGCACCCGGCGAGAACACGCGCAAGATCGTCATCCAGGTGACGAGCGCGGACGGCCGTACGGAGGTCCGGATCCAGGAAGACCTGGAGATCCACGGGGCGCAGCGCGCTGCGTTGCCGGTGGGCGGGTTGATCGGGCTGGCGTTCTTCGCGGCAACCGCCCATGTGCTGGGCGTGGCCGACCCGGCCATCGGCCTCTTCATCGTCGCCGGTGCAGGGACCGGGGTCCTGGGGGCAATCCGTGCGGTGACCGGCTTCGCGGCCACCGATCGGGCGCCGGAGCTGGAGGAACTCGCCCAATCACTGGCGGACATAGGCCGCGCGGCCTTGCCGGGCGCGGCTGCCGACGGCGAGGGAGACGAATCATGAACCCGCGACTGCTGGGCCGGCTGGGGCCGGTCGTGCTGGCCGTCGTGTTCACGGCGGGCCTCACCTTCGCGACGCTGGAGCTGCCCTCCCTGGTCGACCGGCTGCTCCAGAACACGTTGGTCTCTCCCAACCTGGACTCCCACGCGGACGCGGTCAGCCGGCTGAAGACCGAGCTGTTCATGGCTCACTACCACGTTCGGGCCATCGGCTACGGCGCGTTCTTCCTGCTGCTCGGGCTGATCGTGGCGGGCCTGGCAACGAAGCGGACCGGCCTGGCCAGCGTCGGCGCGTTCGGCGTCATGTTGGCGGTATTCGCGCAGTTCGCCAGCGTGATGTTCTTCCTGTCGGGCCTCGGCGTGCTGAACGCCATGTGGCTGCCCATCCTGGATGTGTCTTACGAGCTGCAGAGCTGGGGGCTGGTCATCGACGCACCCCACGACCTCCTTCGCTGGCTCCTGCGGCTGGTGGGCGTGCACTCGCCGTGGCCGACCATCGTGTTCTTCATCAGCGCCGGGATCCTGATCTTCCTACTGGGCACGTACGCCTGGCTGGCGGCCCGCACAAGGGGGCAGGGGGTGGCGAATGGGTGGGTCTACCGGTTCAGCCGGCACCCCCAGTACCTGGGCTGGATCCTGTGGACCTACGGCGCCTACCTGCTCATCGGCGTGGCCCGCTACCCGAAGCGCTCATGGGGAATCGGGGCGAGCCTGCCGTGGCTGGTCTCCACGCTGGTGATCATCGCCGTGGCCTTGGTGGAAGAGCTGAACATGCGGAAGCGGCACGCCGACGAGTACGAGGCATACCGCCGGAGCGCGCCGTTCCTGTTCCCACTGCCGAAATGGCTCACGCGAGCGGTGGCGGCGCCGTTCCGTCTGCTGTTCCGGAAGGAGCGGCCGGAGCGGGTCCGGGAGGTGGTGACGGTGGTGGGGCTGTATGGCGTGCTGCTGATGACGATCTCGGCGGTCTTTTATGCCGGCGGTTTGCAGAGCACGGTGGCGCGGTTCTCGTCGGCGGAGCGCCGGGCGGACCGCCTGAATGCGCTGGTGGCGGAGGCGCGGAAGGAATCGGATCGCCGCCGCCGGTACAACCTGCTGCTGGAGATTGCATCGTTCGGCGACCCGGCGGTGGATCCGCTGGTAGGCATCGTGGAAGGCCCGGATCCCGCGTTGCGGGCGGTAGCGGCGGAGATGCTGGGACGCCTCCCGTCGGAGCGGGCGATCCCGGCGCTGTCGGCGGCGACATCGGACCCGGACGGGGACCTCCGGTACCGTGCGGCGGCAGCTCTCGCCGCCACCCGTTCCTCCGCGGCGCGCCGCCCGCTGCTGGCCCTCATGACCGACCCCGAAGATTTCGTACGGTTGGAGGCGTTCCACGGCCTGGCCACGCTCGGAGCTGCCGAGACCCTGGAATGGGCTCCCGTTTTCCTGGAAACCATGAGTCCCTGGGCGCGATCCTGGACCGTGGCGACGCTGGGCGCGCTGGGCTCCGAAGCAGGCATCCCTCTGGCCGTGGAGGCGTTGGCGGACAGGAGCGCCCAGGCGCGCCGCGATGCCGTGGTCGCGCTGCTGCGAATCGGGGCCCCGGTCGCGCGTCCGGCGCTGCGGCGCGCGCTGAGCGACGACGACTTCGAGGTGCGCATCTACGCGGCGGAAGCACTGAAGCGGCTACCGGCGGTCGTCGAGGTGCCCGACGACGCGATCGTTGTGCGCAACGGCACGGTCATCCTGGCCAACGGCGCCCCGGCGATCCCGAACGGAGTGGTGGTGGTCCGGGGCGAGCGGATCTACGCGGCCGGCCCGGCGTCGGATTTCCGGATTCCGGATGGGGTGCGCACCCTGGATGCCGGGGGCGGCACGATCCTGCCCGGCATCATCAACGCCCACATCCACCACGGCGCGTCGGCGGAGATGCGCCACCGGTTCCTCCTCGAGGGCGTCACCACGGTGTGCGATCTGGGGTCGGAGCTGGGTGAGATAGACGCCTTCGCGGAGGAGGCCTACGACGACCGGCCGGCCGCCCGCGGCCTGCGCGCCGGCCCCATCGTCACCGCGCCGGGCGGGTACCCCGATGGGCTCTACCGGACCCGCATCAATTACGAAGTTGCGGGCCCGGAGGAAGCAGGGCCCGCCGTCGACGACCTCGCGGCCCGCGGCGCGGACATGATCAAGATCGCCGCGGACCCGACGTGGAACACGGAGCATCCGCTACCGTTCCCGGACCTGGAGACAATTCGCGCCCTGGTGGCGGCGGCCCATGCCCACCGGTTGCTGGTGCGGGCTCACATCATCCGCCCCGCGCAGCTGGACCTGGTCATCGACGGCGGGGTGGACGTGGTGGAGCACCTGGGAATGCCGGCGTGGCCGTCCCGCGAGGAGGAGAACCGGGTCATGGCCAGCGACGACCCCGTCGGCGGCTTCTTCGACCGCTGGGCGCCCGACTACCAGCCACGCCTGGAACGGATGGCCGCCGATGGCATCGCCATGGTGCCGACGGTGAGCGCCGTCATCGGCGGATTCTACACCGCGAACGACCCCACCCCGCGACAGCGCTGGGTGGTCGGCATCCTCATGGAGATCGTGCACCGGTTCCACGCAGCCGGCGGCGTGGTGGCCGTAGGCAACGATTTCAACGACCGAGCGACCACGGAGCGCCTGCCGCTCCTGGAGATGGAGATGCTGGGCAAGGCCGGGCTCACGCCCATGGAGGTGCTGGTCGCCGCGACGCGCAACGGGGCGAGGGTCTGCGGTCGGCGATGGGACCTGGGCACGCTGGACCCCGGGAAGCTGGCGGACCTGATCGTCGTGGACGCCGATCCGCTGATCGACCCGGTGGCGGCCCTGCAGCAGGTGAAACTTGTGATGCGCGGAGGCGTCGTGAACGCGCCCTGATGGCGTCGCCGAGCCTCACATTCGTCGGTCACGCGCTGCAGGTGACGCTGAAGGAAGGAGGGGACGGAATGGAGCCCAGAATCCTGGTCCTCGGCGGAACCGGCCTCCTGGGAGCGCCGGTCGCCCGCGGCCTGCGAAGCGACGGCTTTCGGGTGCGGATCCTGTCGCGCGACCCCGAGAAGGTGCACCGCATGTTCGGTGCATCCTTCGAGATCGCGATGGGCGATGCCGGCGAGACGGAAACCCTCCGGGAAGCACTCCAGGACTGCTGGGGCGTCCACGTGAGCATTGCCGGGCCGGCAGAACGCCTCAGCGCCCAAGCCGCCTCGTCCCTGGCCGGCGAGCTGGGACTGTCGCGGATCGGATACGTTTCCGGCAGCACCGTAGACGAGCGCAATCGCTGGTTCCCCATGGTCGAGGAGAAGCTGCTGGCCGAAGCGGCCGTGGCGGACGCGGGCGTGCCCTGGACGATCTTCCGCCCTACCTGGCCATTCGAGACACTCGCCCGCTTCGTCCGTCAGGGACGTGCCACGGTCATCGGCAAGCATCGGACTGCTTACCACTGGTTCAGCGCCGACGACTTCGCGCGCATGGTCACCGCCGCCTACCGGACCGAGGAGGCGGCCGGGAAGCGGTTCTACATTCACGGCCCCGCGGCCATCAACATGCACGAGGCGCTCGACCGCTACCGCGAGGCCCTGCACCCGGACATCGACGCGGTGTCCACGCTGCCCACCTGGCTGGGCCGGGTCCTGGCCGCGGCGACCCGCAACAAGGAGCTCAGGTTCGCCTGCCAGCTGATGGCGTACTTCGACCGGGTCGGGGAGCCGGGTGATCCGACGGAGGCCAGCCGCGTGCTCGGCAAGCCGACGACGACCCTCGACGAATGGCTCGAGGAGCGCAAAGCCTTCGGTGAGGTCGGGGCGTGTTAGGTCCTTTCCAAACGGAGGTGGACCCACGCGTATCACGGTCCTGACAGCCCAGCCACCGCAGCCGACACCCCCGACGCCGGACTGACCGTCCCCGACGAGCAGCCGGCGATCAGCACGGTGCGATGCCCGCCTGTCGTCGTTTCCAGTCCCTCCGAACCGGGCGGGTCCGGCGGGTTCAGTTCATGGTGGGATCGAAGGGTATGCGGGCCAGCGTGGCGTACCGGGGGCCCTTCCGTTCGAGCACCCGGCGCCACAGCGTCTCGGGAGCGCCGGTGAAGACATCATCCTCCGTGGCATTCTCGAGGATCCAGGCGTTTTCCTTCAGCTCGGCTTCGAGCTGGCCGGGTCCCCAACCGGAGTACCCCGCGAACACACGAGCACGAACGACATCGGGACGGACGTCGGCAGGCACGGCGCCCGTGAGGAAACCGACGGCCCCGAACACCAGCAGGTCGGCGAGCCCCGGGTCCGCAACCTCAGCCAGCAGCACCGGCAGGTTGGGCTGCACGGGGCCGCCCTGGAACAGCGGCTCGTCGGGCCCGACCAGGTCCGCCAGCAGCGGTACGCCGTCCGCCACACTCACGTCCAGGGGTCGGTTGAGGACGACGCCCAGTGCGCCCTCGGCATTGTGCTCTCCCACCAGCACGACCGTCTGACGGAAGTTCGGGTCGAACAACCCGCCCCCGGAGATGAGCAGCTGGCCCTTCAGGCTCTCCACGGTCTCCCCCTCGACCTCACATCGTTACACTCGGTCGAACCTAAGCACATCCGGCTGCGACCTCCATGCCAACGATTTTCCGCCAGCAGCAAGCACCCTTCACGTGAATTTCCATCGGGGCAGCAACGCCGGCGTGCGCCGCCGGTACGCTTCGTACTCGGGCCCGAACCGCGCCGCCAGCTCGCGCTCCTCGAGCACGACGACCGGCCAGAGCAGCAGCAGGCTCACTGCTTCCACGACGTAAGCGCCGGTGTAGTTCACGGCGAGTGCGAACCCCACCGTGCCCAGGATGACGCTGGCATAGCGGGGGTGGCGGATCACTCCGTACACGCCCTCCTGGAGCAGGTGGCCGGGATAGGCTCGCGACGACAGCTCCGGCAGTCCGGCGAAGATGTTCAGGCGCAGTTGTCGCCTGCACAGCAACGACAACCAGGCGGACGCGCCGTACAGGACTACGCCAACCGCGATCAGCGGCCAACTCGTGCCGAGATCGCGACCGATCAAGCTGCCCCGCAGCAGGAAGAGGATGGCCGCCAGCGCGATCCACGCCACGGCCAGGGCGATGTACGTCCACAAGGAGCCCAACCGACGCCAAAGCGCCGCCAGTGGGTGCGCCACCAGCCAGAACGCGACGGCCGGCGGCATGCCGACGATCAGCAGGATGGCGAGGATGCGGCGAGTGGTCTCCATCGCTCCTCCTCAATCGGTGGGCCCGACGCGAGCTCCTGGTCCATCCGAGCCTTCCGCCATTTCCGCAACCCGTTCTCTCGAAAGAAGCCTGACCAGCCCCCACGCCGCCAGCCCCACCACCCCAAGGCACGGCAGCCCCACGCCCAACTGGCCATAAAGGAGATACCCCACCCCGAACACGGCCCCGTAGACGGCCACACACCCCAGGAACCACGACAGCGCCGCGCTGCCCAGGCGGGTGTCGCCCCCGCGGCCGGTGACGTCCACGGCACTCCGCCAGCCGGCAGGTGCGGGGTGGGCCAGGTCGTAGAAGGACTGGAGCCTGGCAGGATCGGTGGGCCGGGTGAGCAGGGTGACGGCGACCCAGCCCGTCGTCGTGATAAGCACGCCCAAGACCAGCGCGGTCGTGGGGTGCACCGGGCTGAAGCCGAGCCAGCCGCGGATGAACTGGAAGTAGAGGGCCACCAGGAACGATACGACCATGGCCGCTACCTCGCCCCACGCGTTGATGCGCCACCAGTACCAGCGCAGCAGGAAGATGAGCCCGGTGCCCGCGCCGATCTGAAGCAGGATCTGGAACGCCTGCATGGCGTTCTGCAGCCAGAGTGCCACCGTGCACGCAAGAATGATGAGTGCCACCGTGGTGATGCGGGCGACGGTGACGTAGTGCCCCTCGTCGGCGTCGGGGGCGATGAACCGTCGGTACACGTCGTCGGTCACGTAGCTGGCGCCCCAGTTCAGGTGTGTGCTGATGGTGGACATGTACGCGGCGGCCAGCGAAGCCAGCATCAGGCCCATGAGGCCGTGAGGCAGGAAGACCAGCATGGCAGGGTACGCCAGGTCGTTGCGCACAATGGACGGGTCCACGTTGGGGAACGCCGCGTGGATGGACGCCAGGTCCGGGTAGACGATCATCGACGCCAGCGCCACCAGGATCCACGGCCAGGGCCGGAGTCCATAATGCGCCACGTTGAACCAGAGCACCGAGTAGAGGGACTCCTTCTCGTCGCGTGCGGCGAGCATGCGCTGCGCGATGTAGCCGCCACCGCCGGGCTCCGCCCCGGGGTACCACGTCGCCCACCACTGCACCGCCAGCGGCACGACCAGGACCGCCATCACGGCCGTCGTATCGGAGAAGTCGGGCAACAGCGACAGCTTCCCCTGCAGCGCAGGGTTGGAGACCAATCCCGCCAGCCCACCCACCTGGGGGAGCGACACGGCGTAGTAGGCGGCGGCGATGGCCCCGGCCATGGCCAGCACGAACAGCAGCAGATCCGTCAAGACGACGCCCCACAGAACCGCTCGTCGCGGAGTAGATCACCGTCACCGTCCCGGCCAGCACCACCGAAGCGACAGGGCTCAGGCCGAGAAGCACACCGCTGATCTTGATGGCCGCCAGCGTCACCGTGGCCATGATCATGACGTTGAAGAACACGCCCAGGTACAGCGCCCGGAACCCGCGCAGGAAGGCCGCCGGCCTGCCGCTGTAGCGGATCTCGTAGAAGCCCACGTCGGTGAGGACCTTCGAGCGGCGCCAGAGGCGGGCATAGAAGAACACGGTCAGCATGCCCGTCAGCACGAAGGCCCACCACAGCCAGTTCTGGCTCACGCCGCCCGTCCGGACCAGGTCCGTGACCAGGTTCGGCGTGTCCGTGGAGAACGTCGTCGCCACCATGGACGTGCCCAGCAGCCACCACGGCAGCGTCCGGCCGGACAGGAAATACGACTCCCGACCCTGCCCCGCCCGCCGCGCGAACACCAACCCCACCACGAGCGTCACCAGCCCGTACGCCGCCACTACCAGCCAGTCCACCCGCGCAAGCTGCATGTCGGCTCAGTCCTGGAAGAGATGCCGGCGGCAAGGCCCCGCAGCGACATTCCTGGCAGGGTCCGGCCCGGCGCCGCGAGAGAGCCCGCGAATCCGGCAGACGTTACGCCCTCGGGTGGCGGCGAAGCAAGACAAGATCTCGCCGGACCAAGGCCACCGGCTCGCTGGACCAGGTCAACCAGGGGCAGGTCCAGGTCTTGGTGGAGCTGGCCGGATGGGTGATCGGGCGGCGCCGTCCCGGCGCGCCCCTTGACAGAAAACTGGTTTGTGGTGCAGACTGGTTGGCAACAATGGAGGCGCGCGTGAACCAAGTGGCGATGGACCGGATCCAGCGCGAAACGTTCAGGGAGCTGCATCGGGACGGGCTCACCGAGGTAGTGGCCGGCGTGGCACTGTTCGTCGTCGCGCTGGCCACGGGGCGACCGGCGTTCTACTGGACGTACTTGGCCCTGATCGTGATTCTGGGTCCCGGCCTCACGAGGCTGCGAGCCCGCTACACGTATCCGCGGATCGGCTTCGCGGAGCTAACGCACGAGAGCCGGCGACGATTGAGCCGGGGGATTGTCGTATGGGTCGTCGGGGTGGCTCTGGCAGTGACGGCGGTGCTGGCGGTGTTGGGCAAGCTCGGCAACAACCTGGCCTGGCGGAGGGCTGCTCCGCTGCTGGGCGGGCTACTGTTTGCGGGCGGACTGCTCTACCTCGCCCAACGGAGCGGACTGAAGCGCGTGTACGGTCTGGCAGTGGCATCGATCATAACGGGAGCGCTGTTGACGTGGCCGGAGATCGAGGGTGCATACGCGAATTTGCGGGTCTGGGCGCTGTTGATGGCCCTGCTGTGCCTCGCTGTCGGCGGCCTCGCTTTTCGCCGGTTCGTGCGGGAAACACCGGTTGCCGAGGACTGGAACCCCGATGTCGGATGAGGCCCGCGACGGACTCGACGGTCTATCCGGTCTGGATCGAACGTTGCACGAGCCGGCCCGCCTCCAGATCATGGCCCATCTCTACATCCTGGAAGCGGCGGATTTCCTCTTCCTGCTGCGGCGGACCGGCCTGACCAAGGGCAACCTGTCCTCTCACGTGCGCAAGCTGGAGGAGTCGGGATACGTGGAGGTGGAGAAGAAGTTCGTGGACCGGCACCCGGTGACGACGTACGCCCTGACAGAGGCGGGTCGGGCGGCCTTTGGCGCCTACCGCGACACCATCCTGGAAGCGCTCGGCGCGCTTGTCGATCCTGCGGGCTCCCATTGAAGCCGCCCACCCCGGTCCGGACTCGAGGGTGAGGCGGATCCATTGTACGAAGGAAGGAAGGAAGAGACCATGGAACGCCCTCGCAACCTGACGCTTCCGGTCGTCGTGATGGCCTTGTTGGCCGTTTCATGCGGCCAACCGCGGGAACAGGCAAGCGCCGCCAAGGCCGAAGCCGGCGTCGTACCGGCCACCTACTTCGACAACAGCGGCCACGACGACGTCCTGAGCGGCGGGGTGAAGATGATCCCGATCCAGACCGCCAAGGGCACGTTCCACGTCTGGACCAAGCGGATCGGGAACAATCCGCGGATCAAGGTGCTCCTGCTGCACGGCGGGCCGGGATTCACCCACGAGTACCTGGAGGCGTTCGACAGCTATTTCCCCGGCGCCGGCATCCAGTACTACTACTACGACCAGCTCGGTTCCTTCTACAGCGATCAGCCGAACGACGACTCCTTGTGGACCGTGCCACGCTTCGTCGACGAAGTGGAGCAGGTGCGCCAGGCCCTCGGCCTCGACAAGGACAACTTCTACCTTTACGGCCACTCCTGGGGCGGCATCCTGGCCCTGGAATACGCCCTCAAGTACCAGCAGCACCTGAAAGGGCTGATCATCTCCAACATGATGGCCAGCATCCCGGCCTACAACGAGTACGCCGAAAAGGTCCTCAAGCCCCAGATGGATCCGAAGGCCCTGGAGCAGATCGAGGCCCTCGAGAAGGCCGGCAAGACCGACGATCCCCAGTACATGCAGTTGCTGATGACCAACTTCTACACGCAGCACATTCTGCGCATGCCCCCGGACCAGTGGCCCGATCCGGTGATGCGCGCCATGAACCATAGTAACGAGCACATCTACGTCCTGATGCAGGGCCCGAGCGAAATGGGGTTGAGCGGACGCCTCCTGAACTGGGACCGCAGCAAGGACCTGCCCCAGATGTCCAGCACGGGACATACCTGTACTGCCCCCAGGGCAGCCACCTCGACATGTACGACGACCAGCAGACGTACATGAACGGGGTCATCAAGTTCATCAAGGACATCGACGCCGGCACGTTGGGCGGTTGACGCGAGGCCGAGCTACCTGGGCTCGCGCAAGCTGTCCGGATGTCGACGACGAAAGCGGCCCTGCGTCAGACGGTGCGGAGGTACTCGTGGACCGCGCCCACCGTCGCCGACCCCTCCCCGACCGCGGCGGCCACGCGCTTGCCCGAGCCGTGCCGGGCGTCTCCGGCGGCGAAGACGCCGGGCACGCTGGTCTCGTACAGGAACGGGTCGCGGTCCGGCATCCAACCCGTCGGTCTCCGGCCGTCGCACAACACGTCACGCCCGGTGAGGATGAAGCCGCGTTCATCGCGCGCGACGAGGTCCGCCACCATGTTCGTGCGGGGCGCGCTGCCAATGAAGATGAACATGGCGGCTGCGTCCCGGTTCCCGGTCTCGCCCGTGTTGGTGTCCTGGACTTCGATCGCCTCCAGCCGCCCTTCGCCATGGACGCCGACCACGATGGTGTTCGGCCGGACGATGATGTTGGCCGTCTCGTTGATGCGGTCGATGAGGTACTGTGACATGGAGCGGGCCAGATCCGGCCCGCGCAGTAGAATGGTGACGGTGCGGGCGTAACGGGAGAAGAAGATCGCCGCCTGCCCTGCGGAGTTCGCGCCTCCTACGACGAAGATGTCGCGGTCCCGGTAGAGCGTCGCCTCGCTCAGGGCAGACCCGTAGTAAACGCCGGCGCCCACCCGCTCCTCCAGCCCCGGCACCTCCAGGCGTCGGACCTCCATGCCGCTCGCGATCACCACGGCGTAGCAGCTCAGCTCGGAGCCGTCCGCCAGCTCCACCACGCGGTAGGGGTCGTTGCGCCGGACGCACACGACCTCTTGCGCGGCAAGCATCTCCACACCGAAGCGCCGCGCCTGGGCCGCCGCGCGCCGCGCGAGCTCCGCGCCGGTGACGCCGTCGGGGAAGCCGAGGTAGTTCTCGATGAACGAGCTGGTGCCCGCCTGGCCTCCGGGAGCGGCACGCTCGACGAGCAGCGTCACCAAACCCTCCGACGCACCGTACACGGCGGCGGCCAGCCCGGCCGGGCCGGCCCCCACCACGACCATGTCGTAGAAGCGCTGCTTCGGGCGGGTGTCCAGGTTGGACTTCTCGGCGAGCTCCCGCGGACCCGGCTGCACCAGCGTCGTGCCGTCCGGATAGAAGACGACCGGCAGGCGGCTCAGGCCCGGATCGATCGCCTCGACGAGCGCCCGCATGGACGCGTCGACGTCGATGTCGCACCACTGGTAGGGGATCTGGTTGGCGGACAGGAAGCGCTTGACGGCGTAGGTGGCCGACGACAACGCCGTGCCGGCCACGCGGATGCCTTCCAGCAACGGTCCCGCGTTGGCGCTCCACTCGTCCAGCAGCTCTTCCAGGTGCGGGTAGAGCAGCTCCTCAGGCGGCTCCCACGGTTTGACCAGGTACCGGTCGAGACGGATCTGATTGATCGCCGTGACCGCGCTCTGCGTCTCCGCGTACGCCGTCAGCAGGACGCGACGCGCATCGGGGTACATCTCCAGCGCCCGGACCAGGAACTCTGTTCCCCTCATCTCCGGCATGCGCTCGTCCACGATGAAGAGCGCCACCGGCACGCCGCGCTGCTTGAGCTCCTGCGTGACCTGGAGCGCTTCGGCACCTGATTGGGCCTTCACCACCCGGTAGTCCTGTCCGAACCGGGCGCGTAGGTCGCGGCCGACGGCGCTGAGCACCTCCGGGTCGTCATCCACGGCCAGGAGCACAGGTCGGATCATGGCTCGCCCGCGGCGCCGGGTGGGGGGGCCCCGGCTATCGGCGTTCCGGCTGTCGGCGTACCGGCTGTCGGTGCACCGGACGGCGGCTCACTCGATACGGCCAGTGGCAGGGCCACACGGAACTCGGTGCGCCCGGGGCGCGAGTCGAAGTCGATGTCACCACCGCGGCTCCTCAGGTACGTCCGCGTGATATCCAGGCCGAGGCCCGTGCCTTCGCCCGGCCCCTTCGTGGTGAAGAAAGGGTCGAAGATCCGTTCCTGGTCCTCGGGCGCGATGCCGGGACCGTCATCGATGACGCGCACCACCAGCGAGTGGCCTTCGGGCTTGGCGGTGACTGAGACGTGCCCGCCCAGGTCCACGGCGTCCAGCGCGTTGTCCAGCACGTTCATCCACACCTGCTCGAGCTCGCCTCCCACCGCGTTCACCCGGGGGAGTCCCGGCGCGACGTCGAGCTTCAGGCTCACCGACTTGTCCCGGGCCTTGTGGCCCAGGACCATCAGCGTGTCGCGCAGGCCCTGCTCCACGTCGATGGGCTCGGCCACCGGTGCGCGATCCATGTGCGTCAGCCGCTTCATGGCGCTCACCAGGTCGGAGATCTTCGACCCGGCCCGCTCGTTCTCCGACGCCAGCATTCGCACCGCGCAGCCCGCCGCCACCCAGTCCAGGGCAGCGTCCAGGGCCTCGCCCTCCAGGTGCTCGGCCAGCTCATCGAGCGCCTCCAGCGTCGCCGAGGTCTCCGCGAGGGCATCCACAGCCGAGCCGTCGGCGCCGTGTGCCTCCAACCATCCGGCGATCTCGTCCTCGCGGTCGGCACGTTCCAGCGGAGACAGCGACACGGCCGCCGGCCGGCGCATGCACGCCTCGCGCACCCGGTCGACCGCTTCCAGCTGGTCCTGGCCAAGCCCCACCACGGCAAGCCGCCGGGCCGCACGGTCGGCTTCGCCCATGCTGGCCTGGAGCATCCGGCCGCTTCGTGCTACCGCCGAGGCAGGGTTGTTCAGCTCATGCGCCAGACCGGCGGACAGCTTCCCGAGGGAGACCATCTTCTCGTCCTGCAGGTCGCTGGCTTTGAACACACGCGCCCGGTCGAGCATCGTGTGCACGCACGCAGCCGTGATGGCGGGGCACTCCCGGATCAGGTCGGGGAAATGGCTCGGGCTGAGGGAGAGCGATTCCACCGCGGTGTCCGTGACGGTGTCGCCCCGTGACACCCTCATGCGGGAAAACGGAAGAATGCCGGTCACGTCCCCACCTTGCCATTCCATGACCTTGCGCGGACCGGCACCCCGGTCCACGAAGGTGGAAAAGCGCCCGCTGAGCACCACCTGGAGTCCCACCTCACTCGAGGGGTAATCTTCGCCCTTACGGAGGATGGTTTCGCCGGCTTCGTAGTGGCGAGGTACGGCGCGGGCCGCAAGCCACGAGAGCTCGGCCTCGGGCATGCGCGCCAGGGTGCGGTGCTGCCGGAGGAGCTCGACCATGTCGAGGACGTCGTGCTCGGCATTCATGGAATTCACTGTTGTGGGAGCCGGCGTAGTTGGGGAATGCCACAATCTAGACCGGCCGGCATGTAGCCGGCAAGTGCGGGAAAATGGGGCGTCCCGACTCTCAAAGCCCCCGGAGAAACCCCAGCAGCGCCTGCGTCACCCGGGCGGGTGCCTCCTGCTGTATCCAGTGGCCCTTGCCCTCGATGATGACCTGGCCGCGAAAATCGGAGCAGTAAGCCCCCGGCTCCGCGTACAGGTCCATCTCCGGGATGAAGTGGCGCACCGGGTCCCTGCTGCCCGCGATGAAGAAGCTCGGCTGACGGATCCTGGCGTCCGCGAGCTCGGGCAGATCCTCCCAATCCCGGTGCTGGCAGCGATACCGATTGATGGGTCCACGGAAGCCGCCCTGCTCGAAGGCGCCCACGTAGTAGTCGAGGTCCGTGTCGGACAGCCACGCAGGGAACGGGTCCGGGTCCACCAGCCCGTCCAGCAGGCCGGCCGACGGCGGCTTGTCTTCGCCGAGCGCGGGAGTCCCCGCGTCGCCGGAGACGGAGAAGTAGACTTTCCTGAGGGCCGTGCGAACGTCCGCCTCCAGCTCGGCCTCGGCGACCCCTTCCTGCTGGAAGTAGAGCTGGTAGAAGAACCGGCCGGCGTAGAGCGTCTGGTAAAGCTGGATCGGCGAGACCGGTGGTCGTGGGGAAAACGGCACGCTGAGTCCCGCGACGGCTCTCACGCGCTCGGGATGGAGCACGGCGGTGTTCCAGCAGATGGGCGCGCCCCAGTCGTGGCCGACGAGCACGGCCCGCTCTTCGCCGAACGCGTCCAGGAGGCCCACGAGATCCGCAGTCAGGGTCCGCATGTCGTAGGCCTCCACCGACCGGGGCTTGTCACTGCCCCCATAGCCGCGCACGTCGGGCGCGACGACCCGGTAGCTGGCGGCGGCGAGCGCGGGGATCTGGTGCCGCCACGAGTACCACAGCTCGGGCCACCCGTGGACCAGGATCACGAGCGGACCATCCCCCTCGACAGCCACCTTCAGGCCGATGCCGTTCGTCTGGACACCGGTCGTCGTGATATCGGACGGTGCGATTCCCCTCGCCACGACGCCTACGCCTCCGCCATGGTCTTCGCCAGCAGCTCCGCCAGCCATGGCTCGTCGAACGCGCTGTGCGGCTTCAGGAGGTGGCGGACCTCCAGGAGCACTTTGTTGACGCGCTCGTCCTCGGCCGCGAGGGCGTTCAGGGCGGCGCCCTTCCGGACCCGGTACGCGAAATCGGCGGGGCGCTCCCCCCGTGTCCCCGAATAGACGAGGTCGGGAAGCGCTGCAGTCATCCACGGCGTCTCGATGATGTGCTCGACATGCTCGAAGAAGGCCGGGGCGAGTCCCTTGAGGGGGTCGGGCTCCCCGGCGCGTTCCGTAAGTAGCCGATCCAGGGCCCGCGCCTCCTGCGCTGCGACGCTCATCCCCTGACCGTAAACGGGGTTGAACCGGCAGATCGCATCTGCCATGGGCAGCAGTCCGTGGGGGAAAGACCTCAGTCGCGCGTAATGGCGGCGAATGCTCTCCGGAAACCGATACCTGGCGATGGAGCCCAGGCGCTTCGCCCGCGAGATGGCGTCGTAAATGGTGGAGGAATGCAGGCCCTGCACAAAGGCCATGAATCCGTCGGGGTCACCCGGCGGCTCCTCGCCCATGCGTCCGCCGGCGCTCACGATCCAGCGGCCTCCCTCCAGGGGCATGAGGAGGGCGCCCCGGCTGCTCTCGGGGGCCGCAGGATAGGTGGCGACGCCCTTCCATCCGCTGGGTGCATCTTCGGGGACCTCGAAGACGGCTGTGGAATAGCTCAGGTCGACGCCGATTGTCGTCGTCTGGGGCAGCGGCCGCCCCATCGCCTTCAGGAAGTCCAGCGTCAGGTTGCCGCGTCCCGTCGTCTCGACGACGAGGTCCGCCCAGACCACCCGGCTCCGGCCGTCCGCGTCGACGTACGCCACGCCGTCCACCGTGCGGCCGCCGTCCGGCGTTGTCAGCGCTCCCGCCCTGCATTCCTGGCCCAGGGTGACGTTGGCGAGGGCCCGCACCCGCTCGCAAACGGTCCCTTCCAGCCGGGGCCGGGACTGCGCATGGGAGACGAATCCCGCGTCACGCTGCGGGAAGGGAGGATGGCCCGCGTATTCTCTTCGCATGTCGGTGTCTACCCGGACGCGCACCGCGCCGGACCGGAGCAGATCCTGCTCGAAATCCGGAAACAGATCCCCGAGGGCCTGATGTCCAGCGGCCAGCAACACGTGGAGGTGCTTCCCCTGAGGGATGCCGCGCCGGCCCGAGCCGTCGGTGGGCAGGACATCCCGCTCCAGCACCAGGACCTGCTCGAAATGGTCGGCGAGGGCTCCTGCGGTGGCGAGCCCCCCCATCCCTGCACCTACGACTACGGCTTGCTTGGCGACACGAGCCGACATGGCGAAGACCTCCGCTCGGGGGATTTGCGGCGGGCGATGGTAAGGCACCGAAGAGCGTTGCTACACCGTCGTAGGGGGACAACGCCCGCGCTTCCGCGAGCGTGACGCAAGTCGGGTGCCTTCCCGGGTGCCTGCGGCGAGAAGAGAGGCCTGAGGGAAAAGATCCGGCCGGTCCCCCCGCAACTCAGTCAGCCTTCGTCCGTCGCAATACCTTCACCCGGACTTCCGCGCCCTCCCCCACGGTGCCCGATACGCCGCCAACCGCCGGCCCGTACGCGACCTCAACGGCCAACACTTCCCCGGCGACGAATGCCTCGTGTGCGCGCACCGCAGCTTCGACCTCCCCGGGCACCTCCAGGGCAAGAGTGATCCGGTCCGAAACGTCGAGACCCGCGTCCCGCCGCGCCTGCTGGACGAGGCGCACGACGTCGCGCGCCACGCCCTCCGCGGCGAGATCCGGCGTCACCTCCGTATCCAGCACAACCAATCCCGAGCCACCCGGGAGCTCCGCCGCCCCGGGATCGCGGGCCACCAGCCTGCGCTCGTACTCGTCCTCGCGCAGCTCGACGCCCGCTGCAACCACGCCACCCGAGGGCGTGCGCGTCCACTCGCCCGCCTTGGCCGCTTGGATGACCTTCTGGACATCTCCGCCCAGGCGGGGTCCAGCCAGCCTGGCGTTGACGACGAGCTCGAAGGTGCCGTGCGCCGCCACGTCGGTGGTGAGCTCGACCTCTTTCACATTCACTTCGTCGGCGATGATGTCGGTGAAGGGCGCGAGCCGCTCGGCGTCCTCGGCGGCCACCAGGAGGGAGAGAAGCGGCAGACGCACGCGGAGACCTCTCGCCGTCCGCAGCCCGAGCGTCGCGGAGCACACATCGCGGACCCGGTCCATGGCAGCCACGAGGCCGGAGTCGTTCGGAAGCTCATCGACGAGCGGCCAGTCGGCCAGGTGGACGGAGCGCCCGCCGGTGAGGCCCCGCCAGACGGTCTCGGTGGTGAGAGGCAGCAGCGGCGCAATCGTACGGCACGTGACCTCCAGCACGGTGTGGAGCGTGTCGATGGCGTCGGGGTCCCCGTCCCAGAAACGGTCGCGCGAGCGCCGGATGTACCAGTTCGTCAGTACCTCGAGAAAAG
>JARRJS010000095.1:22888-36332 GCA_037388885.1 Gemmatimonadota bacterium | reverse complement strand
TCGCCTGCGCTTCCACGCGCAGCCGCGGACCCTGGTGGTTCGCCGCCAGCCGGTACAGCAGGCCGTAGTCCTCACAACCCACGGCGAACGACGGCACCTTCTGCGTGCGTGCGGAGAAGATGCGTTGCGCGCCCCAGCCGCCGGACCAGATGGAGCTGAGCACGCCGACCGCTCCGGCGGCTTCCAGGGTGCGGGGCAGGTCGCGGGCGCTCACGCCGCTGGCGGCGATGCGGGCGTCCCAGGCGCTGTCGGCGGCCGCACGCTGGGCGCGGATGGCTTCGAACGCCGACTCGCCTCCGTTCTGCTCCCAGCTCTGCATGGGCCGGCACGTCGGCTCCGGCACGGAGACCAGCACGAACTTGCCTTTCACGGACGGCAGCCATGCCTGGAATTCAGCCTGCGTGGCGACGTCGGGTAGCGCGACCACGTCGCCTTCCACCGGCCGCTTCGTGCCGGGGCTCCAGGCCAGCATGGTGGCGTCCAGCGAGCGAACCCGGGGCTGGATCAGGTCCACGTGACTGATGCCACGTTGCCAGCTCTTCCACGTGCCGTACTGCTCGTTCTTCGCCGGGATGCCCCAGCTCTGGTATACCTGGACGAGCCAGTCGTTGGCGGCCTTGTGGGCGGGCGCGGCCGTGAGTCGTGGCCCGATGGAATCCAGCAGCACCTGCGCCAGGTCGTACACCTGGGAATGGTTTGCGCCTTCGTCCCAGATCGAGCGGATCACGGGATCGTCGGTGGGAAAGGTCTGGGCGGACATCGGTGCGGCGGCGACCAGCAGCGCCGCGGCGAGCAGCCATGGAGTACCACGCTTCAACGTTGCCTCCTGCGATGGGGCCGGCAGAACCGGCGTGGCGTTGCCATCGACGGGCATGAACTTAGGCCTCGCGCGCCCGCGCGCCACCCGCGCGCGGAGTCGGACGCGTGGGCGTCCTCCGTCCAGCCGCCGGCGCATCCAGCCTCGACGCGGCCTCACCGTTCGTGTAACGTACCCCTGCTCGCGCGCGGCAGGGTCTTACGGTTGGACGGTGGGCGCCCTGCACGGCCCGGATGATGCGTCGGTCTCCCCCGCGCACCGGGCTGCGAACGGACCGGAAAAACAGAGTGCTGGAGGTGGTATTGGGCCCGACCCGGCAACGGGCGTTCGGAACCGTGATCTTCGACTGCGACTCCACGCTGTCCCGCGTGGAAGGCATCGAGGAGCTGTCGGCCGGCCATGGCGCGGAAGTGGAGGCCATGACGAATGCCGCCATGCGGGGCGAGGCGCGTCTCGAAGAGGTGTACGCGCGCCGGCTGGAGCTGACGCGGCCCACCCGATCGGCTGTGGAGGCGCTGGGTCGGCGCTACATCGAAGGCATGGTCGCCGACGCACGTGAGGTCGTAGCCGCGTTGCAGGACGCAGGCGTCGTGGTACGCGTGCTGTCGGGGGGGCTGCTGCCCGCGGTGCGCATGCTGGCGGCCGAGCTGGGCATCGACACGCCGGACGTGGCGGCCGTGCCCCTCCGGTTCGACGACGACGGGGCCTACCTCGCCTTCGACGCCGCGTCTCCGCTTGCGCGGGCGGGCGGGAAGCCGGACGTGGTGCGGCGCTGGCTGCCGACGCTGCGGCGGCCGGTCATGCTGGTGGGCGACGGCAACACGGACCTGGAGGCGAAGCCTGCGGTGGACCTGTTCGTCGCGTTCGCCGGCGTGGCGGAACGGGAGTCCGTGACCAGCGACGCTGACGTCGTCATCCGTTCACCTTCGTTGGCGCCGGTGCTGCCACTGGCCCTGGAGGGCCTGCCCTCCGATAGCCCGCACGCCGAGACCTACGAACGGGGACGGGCGTTCATCGAGGAAGGTGCAGTCACATTCACGAGCCGCAGTGCGGACATACAGGCCGCGCTGATCGGTGGTTGACCGCGGATCATCTACATGACAGAACGACTGACGATCGTGCCGGAGTACGACCGGCTCTTCATACCCGGTCCCGTAGGCGTGCGCCCGGAGGTACTGGAGGCGCAGGTGGGAGCGTTGATGGGCCATCGCACCCCGGAGGCGGAAGCGCTGATGCAGCGGATCCAGCCAGGCCTGCGGGCCGTCTTCCGCACGGAACGGCCGGTGTACGTGGCGCCGTCGTCCGGCACCGGGATGATGGAGATGGGCATCCGCAACGCGGCGCGACGGCGGGTGCTGAGCCTGGTGAACGGAGCGTTCAGCGAGCGGTTCGCCAGGATCGCGGCGGCGAACGGCCTGGAGGTGGATCGCCTGGAGGTGGACTGGGGCGAGAACCACACGCCCCAGATGGTGGCGGAGGCGCTCAGGGGCAAGGACTACGACACCGTGACGGTGGTCCATTCGGAGACGTCCACCGGCGTGCTCAACCCGGTGCGCGAGATCGCAGGCGTGGTGCACGCTGCGGGCGACCTGATGCTGCTGGTGGACACGGTGTCCTCCATGGCCGGTGCGCCGGTGGAGTGCGACGCCTGGGGCCTGGACTACGTGCTCACCGGTTCGCAGAAGGCGCTGGCCGTGCCGCCGGGCCTCGGTCTGGCCGTGGCGCAGCCCGGCCTGCTGGAGCGCGCGGCCGCGAAGAAGGACCGGGGCTACTACTTCGACCTGCTGGCGTTCGAGAAGAATATCGAGAAGAACCAGACGCCCAACACGCCGGCCATGACGCTGATGTACGCTCTGGCCGTCCAGGCGGAGCGTATCGCGGCGGAGGGCATCGAAGCGCGCTGGCGCCATCACAGGGACATGGCGGCGCGCACGTACGCCTGGGTGGACGAGATGCAGGCGTTGGGCGTTGACGTCTCGGTGCTGGCGCCGGAAGGCTACCGTTCGCCGACGGTCTCCTGCATCGTGCTGCCCGAGGGCCGGACCGGGCCGGACGTGTGCGCCGCTGTGCGCGAACGCGCCGGCTACGTCATCGCGCCCGGGTACGGCAAGACACCGCAACGGGGCCTCGGCGCCGCCGGACGGGGGACGCTTCCGGGTGGTGCTGACGGATCCCGTCCCGGCGGACGGCCTCGAGCCACTCCGCTCCGATGACCGTTTCGAAGTGGTGGAGCGCATCGGTGTGAAGGGCGCGGACCTGGCGGAAGCCCTGTCCGACGCCGACGCCGTCATCGTGCGCAGCTCCACGAAAATCACGCGTGAAGCACTTGCGCACGCCGATCGTCTCCAGGTGATCGGGCGGGCGGGTGTGGGTGTGGACAACATCGATGTGGAAGCTGCCACGGAGCGCGGCATCGCCGTGCTCAACGCGCCGTCGGGCAACACGACGTCGGCGGCGGAGCTGACCATGGCCCTGCTGCTCTCCCTGGCGCGCCGTCTTCCGGCGGCGTCCCGGTCCATGCGCGCGGGCGAATGGGATCGGAAGCGGTTCCGGGGTACGGAGTTGTACGGCAAGACGCTGGGTCTGGTGGGCGCCGGCCGGATCGGCAGCGAGGTGGCGCGGCGGGCCCGGGCGTTCGGCATGCAGGTCGCCGCCTACGACCCGTACCTCAAGGAGGACCGGGCCAAGGCGCTGGAGATCGAGCTGGTGAGCTTCGAGGAGGTCCTGACCCGGGCGGATGTGCTGTCGCTGCACGTGCCGCTGACCGACGACACGACCGGCCTCATCGGCGAAGCGGAGCTGCGGCGCATGCGGCCGGGCGCGTTCATCATCAACGCGGCACGCGGGGGCGTGCTGGACCAGGACGCCCTGGTGCGGGTGCTGGATGACGGGCATCTGGCCGGGGCGGCGCTGGACGTCTATACGGAGGAGCCGCCACCGCCGGACCACCCGCTGCGCAGCCGGGACGACGTCGTGCTGACACCCCACCTGGGCGCCGCGACGGTCGAGGCCCAGCACAACGTGGCCGTCGAGGTGGCCCATGGCGTGCGCGCCGCCCTGACGGAAGGCGACTTCAGCCACGCCGTCAACGCGCCGGCGGTGGGCGGCGAGGCCATGCGCAGGTTGGCGCCGCTGCTCGACCTGGCCGAGCGCCTGGGGCGCCTGGGTTGCGCCGTCGCCGATGGGCGCGTGGCGTCCCTGGAAGTGCGCTACGCCGGCAGTGAGAAGGGGCCTCTTGTTCCCATCGTCGCCTGCTCGGTAGTGGGCATCCTGTCCGCCACGCTGGGACCCGGCGCGGTGAACATGGTGAACGCCATGCACCTTGCCGCCGCCCGCGACCTGGCCATCAGCGAAGTGCGCCTCGGCACGCGGGGCGATTACGCGGAGTACGTGGAGCTGCGCCTCGGGGACGGCGCCACCGAGGTCCGCGTCGCCGGCGCACTGCTGGGCGAAGGATTCCAGCGCATCGTGCGCCTGAATGAGTACCGCGTGGACATCCGGCCCGAAGGCAGCCTGGTCATCCTGCGGAACCGGGACGTGCCAGGCGTCATCGGCCGTGTCGGCACCCTGTTGGGCGAAGCGGGCATCAACATCGGCGAGTACAGCCAGGCCCGTGTGCAGGCCGGCGGTGAAGCGCTGGCCGCCATCAGCGTCGACTCGCCCCTGCCCGAAGCCGTGAAATCGGCACTGGAAGGGTTGCCGGAAGTGCTCAGCGTGCGGCAGGTGGATCTTTAAGCCTGCCTCCACCCTTCCACCCCGACGGGGAGACGCCCGGCCCCCTCCCCCCGTCCACCAGGGCCGACGGGGAGACGAGGGGCGTTCCCTTCTTCCGCCTCTGCCACTTGCGCGGATGGGCCGGCCCTGTAACAATCGCGGAACGATTTCCGGCCGGGCGGGTTGAAAATCACCCGGCGGCGCGGCGTTGCACGGGAGCGAGCGAACGGGATGCAGGGTTTCCATGACGGTCCGGGTGTGCCGGATCTGCCGGCGTTTGTGCTGCGGCGGTATGCGCGGCGGGCGTTGACGGAGGACCTGGGTCGAGGCGACGTCACGACGGATTTGCTGGTGGGTGCCGGCGCCCGGGCGCGGGCCCGGATCGTGGCTCGCGCGGCAGGCGTGGTGGCGGGTGTGGGGTTGGCGCGCGAAGTGTTCCGGGTGCGGGACGACGCTCTGACGGCAACGCCACACGCGCAGGATGGGGACCGGGTCGCCGCGGGCGCCGTGCTGCTCGTCGTGGAGGGCTCCGCGCGCGCGATCCTGTCGGCCGAGCGCGTGGCGCTGAACTACCTGGGGCGCCTGTCGGGTATCGCGACGCTGACGGCCCTGTTCGTGGAGGCGGTGGTGGGGACGGGGGCCCGCATCGTGGACACGCGCAAGACGACGCCGGGCTTGAGGGCGCTGGAGAAGTACGCGGTCCGTTGCGGTGGAGGTGCGAACCATCGATTCGCCCTGGACGACGGCTTCCTGCTGAAGGACAACCACCGCGCGGCCCTTCGTGCGGCCGGCATGGACGTGGCGGAGGCGGTGCGGGCGGCGAGGGCGCGGCTGTCGCACACGGTGCCGGTGGAAGTGGAGGTGGACACGCTGGCGCAGCTGGGCGATGTGCTGGCCGCAGAGCCGGACGCGGTGCTGCTGGACAACATGCCGCCCGAGATGCTGCGGGAGGCCGTAGCGCTGGTGGCGGGCCACGCGCGCACGGAAGCGTCGGGCGGCATCACGCTGGACAATGTGCGAAGCGTGGCGGAGGCGGGGGTGGATCTGATCTCGGTGGGTGCCCTGACGCACTCGGCGCCCGCTCTGGACGTTGCCCTGGATTTCGTGGTCGAGGATTAGGATGGCGATCGAAGCGACGACGCTGGACGGGATGTACGCCGAGCTGTACCGGCGGCTGCACGACGTGGTGCCGGAAGCGGAGCTGCGCTACAAGGCGGAGCTGGCGCTGGAAGTGAACCGGGTGAAGGCGGAACGGGGCGCGGTGATCCTGGGGCACAACTACATGGAGCCCGCCCTGTACCACTCGGTGTGCGATTACGTGGGCGACTCGCTGGAGCTGGCCCGCATCGGCGCCACCACGAACGCGGATCCCATCGTCTTCTGCGGCGTCCGCTTCATGGCCGAGACGGCCAAGATCATGAACCCCGACCGGACGGTGCTGTTGCCGTCGGCGAAGGGCGGCTGCTCGCTGGCGGAGTCCATCACGGCGGCCGACGTGCGCCGGCTGAAGAAGCGCTACCCGGGCGTGCCGGTGGTCACGTATGTGAACACGTACGCCGACGTCAAGGCGGAGACCGACGTCTGCTGCACGTCCAGCAACGCGGCACGGGTGGTGGAGGCGCTGGACAGCGACGCCGTCATCTTCCTGCCCGACGAGTTCCTGGCCCAGAACGTGGCCCGGGAGACGGGCAAGCGCATCATCTTCCCCGTGCTGAACAGCGACAACGGCAAGGGCGGAGGGCCGGACAACCTGCAGTACGAGCTCATCGGCTGGCGCGGCCGCTGCGAGGTGCACGACCAGTTCACGGTGCAGGACGTCGAGGCGGTGCGGGCGCAGTTCCCCGACGTGTTCGTGCTGGCGCATCCCGAGTGCCGGCCCGAGGTGGTGCAAGCCTCTGACTACTCCGGCAGCACGTCCCAGATGATCCGCGAGGTGAAGAAGTCCGAGAAGCCGCGCTACCTGCTGCTCACCGAGTGCAGCATGGCGGACAACATTGCCTCGGAAGTGCCGGACCGGGAGATGGTGCGCCTCTGTTCCGTGCGCTGCCCCCACATGAACGAGATCACCCTCGAGGACACCCTGACGGCACTGCAGAAGAACCAGCACCGCATCGAGCTGGACGCCGACCTGATGCAGCGCGCCCGACGCCCCATCGAGCGGATGCTCGAGATCGGCTGACGCCTACTTGGCCCGGCGGCCGAACACCCAGCCCCGGCGGATCGCCCGCGGCTCCTCCACAGTGACGAACGCGTCCGGGTCCCACCGGTCGATTTCCTCCATGATGGCCGGGATGCTCCTGCGCCGTGCCACGGTGAAGACCACTTCGACGTTGCCCACTCGACCCTGACCCGCGAACTCCGTAACGCCGAACCCTTTCTCCCGCAGAGCCTCCGCCAGCTCCACACCTCCGTATTGCGAGATGATGCGCACCGTCGCGAGCCCGAACGCCAGCTTCTCCTCCAGCCAGATCCCCACCATGTTCCCTGCCGCGAACCCGCCGGCGTAACCCACGGCGTGCCAGATGCTGCTCAGATGCTTGATGGCGTTGCCCGCTGCGAACAGCCAGAACAGCACCTCGAAGAACGCGATGAAGGGAACCAGTGAGCGCTGGTTGCGCACCGTGAGCAGCATGCGCACCGTGGACAGGGGGACGTCCAGCAGCCGCAGCGCGAAGATGATGACGGGCCCCCACGGGCCCGCAAAGAGTGCCTCGATCCCGCTCATGGGCCACAAGATAGCGCTCATCGCCCCGGGCGGAACACCGACGCCGACTTGCTGCCGTCTCGCGGCGGGCCTAACGTCACGCCGATACGGCCCCAGCCCGGAGGATCTCGCATGCAGGTGTTGAACTGGTCGTTCTACGGGAACAGCCTGGAACGATGGCTCATCGCCGTCGGCGTCGCTGCGCTGGTGACCCTCGTGCTGCTGTTCATCCGGCGCGTGGTGGGCGGTCGCCTGGAAGCGCTCGCAGGTCGCACCACGAACGATCTGGACAACCTCATCGCCGACGTGTTCAAGCACACGCACGGCTTCTTCCTGCTCCTCCTCGGCATCTACATCGGGGCTCAGCTGCTGGAGCTGCCGGAGCGCGGCTACGAAGCGGTGCGCATCGTCGTGTTCTTCGCATTCCTGGTTCAGGTCGCCCTGTGGGGCAACGTCCTCATCCGGCGTCTGATCGAGGATTACGCGAAAAAGCGGCTGGAGGACGATGCTGCCATGGCGACGACGGTCCGGTTCGCCGGGTTCATCGCCCGCATGACGTTGTGGGTTGTCATCGTGCTCGTGGCGCTGGATAACCTCGGCATCCAGATCACGACGCTGGTCGCCGGCCTGGGTGTCGGCGGCATCGCCGTGGCGCTGGCGGTCCAGAACATCCTGGGCGACCTGTTCGCGTCGCTGTCCATCGTGCTGGACAAGCCGTTCGTCATCGGCGACTTCATCATCGTCAACGACATGATGGGCACGGTGGAGCACGTGGGTCTCAAGACGACACGGCTGCGCAGCCTGGGCGGCGAGCAGCTCGTGTTCGCCAACAGCGACCTGCTGAAGAGCCGCATCCGCAACTACAAGCGGATGTTCGAGCGGCGCATCGTGTTCACGTTCGGTGTGCTGTACCAGACGCGGCGGGAAACGCTGGAGAAGATCCCCGGAATCGTGAAGGAGATCGTGGAGGCGCTGGACGACACGCGGCTGGACCGGGCGCATTTCGCCCGCTTCGGGCCGAGCTCGCTGGATTTCGAGGTGGTCTACTACGTCCTGAAGCCGGACTATAACGTCTACATGGACCGGCAGCAGGCCATCAACCTGGAGCTCATGCGCCGCTTCGAGGAGCTGGGCGTGGAGTTCGCGTACCCGACCCAGACCATCTTCGTGGAATCGGCGGAGCCGGCGAATGAAGGAGGCGCAGGGTGAGGCCGGGGGGCCGGCGGGTGGATCGACGCCGTCGGATCGCTGCCCTGGCGGCGGCGGTCCTGGTCGGTGCCTGCACGGCTGCGCCAGACGTTCGCCCGGGCCCGGCGCCGGCACCCGCGCCGGCCCGGTTGCTGCCGTACCTCGGCGCGTATGCAGCGCCGGATCAGCCGGACCTGCTGGTGCGTGAGGACGGCGGCCGCCTGGAGCTGCTGGCGGACAGCGGGACGTTCCCTCTGCGGCGCGATTCGGCGGGGTGGGTGGTCGCGGTGTCGACCGGGCCGGATTCCGCCGGCGTCGTCCGGCGAGGCGCGACGCTGGCGTTCCGCGACACGGCCGGCGGGCACGCCGGGTCGCTCTCGCTGGCCGACGTCGTGTTCCGCAGGGAAACGCTGGGGCCGAGTGACGACGGCACATTCCGCATCCAACCGTTGCTGCCCATGGACAGCCTGCGCCGTGAGGCGCTGGCCGCGGCGCCGCCCGATTCGCTGACGCAGGCCGCCCGTGGGCCCGACCTGGTGGATGTCACGGCGTTGGATTCCACGATCCATCTGGACATCCGCTACGCCACGTCGAACAACTTCATGGGTGAACCGTTCTACGCGGAGCCACGAGCGTTCCTGCAACGGCCGGCGGCGGAAGCGGTGGCCAGGGTTGCGCGCCTGCTCCGGCCATACGGATACGGCCTGCTGATCCACGATGCCTACCGACCCTGGCACGTGACGAAGATGTTCTGGGACGCTACGCCCGACTCCCAGAAGGACTTCGTGGCCGACCCCGGGCACGGCTCCCGGCACAACCGCGGCTGCGCCGTCGACCTGACGCTCTACGATCTGGCCACCGGCCAGCCGGTGCGCATGCCCAGCGGCTACGACGAGTTCACGCGGCGCGCCTATGCCGATTGGCCTGGAGGCACGGCCCTGGGCCGGTGGCACCGGGCCCTGTTGCGCAAGGCGATGGAGACCGAAGGCTTCGCCGTCTATTCGTACGAGTGGTGGCACTTCGACTACCGGGACTGGCGGCTGTACCCGGTGATGAACGTGCGTTTCGACCGGATCCCCGCCGGATGAACGACCTGGCGCTGGTGCTCACCGGCGGCGGTGCGAGAGCGGCCTACCAGGTGGGGCTGCTCCGCTGCCTGGCGCGGCGTTTCCCGGACCTGCGCATGCCCATCATCACGGGGGTGTCCGCGGGCGCCGTCAACGCCGCGCAGCTGGCATCGCACCACGGAACGTTCCCGCAGGCCGTCGAGGAGCTGGCCGGCCTGTGGAACGAGCTGACGCCCGAGCGCGTGTTCCGCGTCGATGTGGGCTCCCTGGGCGGTGGCCTGGGACGCTGGTTGCTGCGGCTGGTTTCGGGCGGCCTGTCGAAAGCGCCGAATGTCGAAGGGCTCGTGGACACGACGCCCCTGCGCGAGTACCTGGAGGAGGCGCTGGCGGCGGTGCGCGGTGTGCTGACAGGCATCGACTACAACCTGGAGCGCGGCGTGTTGAAGGCGGTAGCCCTCACGGCCACCAATTACGCGACGGGCCAGTCCACCGTCTTCGTCCAGGGCCGCGACTTCCAGGAGTGGCGGCGGCCGCGGCGCGTGGCCGTACGAACGCGCATGCGCGTCGACCACATCATGGCATCCGCCGCACTGCCGCTCTTCTTTCCCGCCATCCGGATCGACGACGCGTACTACGGTGATGGGGGGATCCGCGCCACGGCGCCTCTGTCGCCCGCCATGCATCTCGGGGCGCAGCGCATCCTGGCGGTGTCCACTCGCTTCCACCGCTCGCAACAGGAAGCGGACACGCCCGCGGTGGCCGGCTACCCGCCGCCCGCCCAGGTCATCGGCGTCCTGTTCAATGCCGTGTTCCTTGACATGATCGACCAGGACATGCTGGCCATGGAGCGCATCAATCGTCTGATCGACAAGCTGCCGCCCCACGAACGAGGCGACCTCCGGCCGATCCGTCTCCTGGCCATCCGCCCGTCCCAGGACCTGGGCCGGCTCGCGAGGCACTACGAGCCGCACCTGCCGCACGCGTTCCGCTACCTCACGCGCGGACTCGGCACCCGCGAGACCGGCAGCGCCGATATGCTGTCCATGCTCATGTTCCAGACGGACTACCTGCGCGCCCTCATGGAGCTCGGCGAGAAGGACGCAGAGGACCGGCTTCCGGAGCTGGAAGCCCTGCTTGAGCAGAAAACGGCACCGCACCTTCCCGCGAGCTGATCCCGCTTTCCGTTCCCCGCCTGTTCAGAACCGGTGGTCCAGCCGTACGAAGAACCTGGCGCCTCCACCGTCTTCGGTGAGCGGGAACGCCACGTACAGGCCCAGCTGATCGAGCAGCAATCCGAGCCCGGCGTCATACAGCCAGTTGGTGTCGCGACTGAGGCCGGCCAGGCCGCCTGCATCGTTGGTCCAGCCGCGGCCGGCATCGAAGAAGACGAGCCAGGACGGGTTCACGTCGAAGTCCCAGTCGCCCCAGTCGTGCCAGTTCCGCCAGTGATTTTCCTGCCAGGAGTCGTTGCCGAACCCGAAGTCCAGGGACAGGCGACCCCGGTACTCCGCCTGGAACAGCGCGAACCGATCGCAACCGTAGCTGGGATAGAACCCCTGGGTGGTGCCGTCCTGCACGCGAGACGCCGGCACGAGGCGAGCGCCGCAGTCCGCCTCGAACTGGTCGTAGCCGGGCAGCGTGCCTATGCCGCCCAGCGCATGCTGGTACTGGGGCGGCAGCGGCGCATCCGTCAGGGCGCCCCCGCCCACCACCCGGAGGTTGAGCTGGGAGGCGTACCCCACGGGCGCGTACCGTCTGATGTCGACAAACGCCGTGGTGAAGTCCGCAGCGTACGTCCGGGCGGAAAAGCTCGTCGGCACCGGACCCGTGAACTGCTGGTCGTAACCGGCGACCGGATCGATGCCCGGTCGTGTCAGGCGGCCGTTCACGGCCCGCTCGACGACCCCGTTGATCCACCAACCGGTGTAGGGGTCGTCGTCGTCGTCCCGCAGGTCGATGGTCACGTCCGCGGCCGCCGTGCCGATGCTTCCCTCGGCGACCAGGGGCTGCAACCGCCAGTCGGTCTGCCGGTCGAGCAGCGACCAGGGGTCGCCCGCCGCCAGCGACGCGTCGTCCTCGCGGCGGTACTCCAGCCGCGCGTCCAGGGCCCGCAGCGGCTGGAACCGCACGAAGCCGCTGGCGCCCTTCCGATCGTAATAGTCCCGAAGGTCCTCGCGGAAGATCGCCGCCCCAAGCGACGCTTCCAGATCGCCCGTCTGCCACCGGTCCAGCGGTTGCACCACCGAAAACACGGAGCCGCCGACGGAGAATGTGCGATGACCGCCCAGGAACTGTTCCGCCCGCGCCCGATAACCCATCCGGTCCGGCTCGAAGGACCGGCCCGACTCCGAACGCCAGATCGCCATCGCCTCCAGCCGCAGGGGATTCGAGCCTGCGGTCTCGATCGATGGCCCGAACATGATCGGCAGACCCTCCACCCGGTTGTAATTCGTGCCTGCCCGCAGCACCAGCCGGGAGTCCCCGGCGCGGAACGTCCAGCGATCCGGCGCCGGATGTCGGTCGCGGTCCCGCCACGCACGCTGGTCCGCCGCCGGCCCGTACGTCGTCACCGTGCCAAGCACCTGAGCTCCGTCGGCTAGCCGGGCTTCACCGCCCACCACCAGAATGTCGCCCCGGACAACCGCCGTCGACTCCAGCACGACGTTGCCGTTCACCATCGCCAGGTCCCCGTCAATGCGACCGGCTACCCGCAACGGTCCACCCATCGCGCCCACGTCACCCTGGATGTGCTCGTCCACCGGGATAACAGTGTCGCCGTTCAGGTGTCGTGTGGTGGGGCGGTCGTAAAGGCGGAGCAGGCGGGATTCAAGCTCATGTGGCAGGTTCGCGTCCCGGATCTCGCGGTCCTGCGCGGCGAGCGGTCCTGCGATCGCCAGCAGCAGACCCGGCACGATGATCCATCGCGTGCACGGCATGTCGGCCCCCTCCGTTCGTGTCCGGCGCTATGCTTTCACTACGCTCCGTGCGGGGGGAACGGTTTCGCGCGGGGCCGGGACCGGAGCACGGGAAGCGGAAAGCCGGAGTGCAGATGCGGAAGGCGGGAATGGGGATGCGGGAACCGGGATTGCGGATGCGGGAAGGGCGAAGCGGGAAGTCGCGGCACGACGGACGCGCCCCCCTCCCCGAGGCGTACCCGACGACGACCGGCGCTCAGCCCACATCCGGCGTACGCGGGGAGCTTCTCTCATCGCCGCGGTAGCCGTTCCGACCAATGCAGCGCGTTGTAGCGACGCAGGATGTCCAGTGTCTCCTTCAGCGGCAGCGCTTCCACCGTGCCGCGGTCGCCGTGCACCGTCGTGGCCTTGAAGAGGGAGTTGTATATGGCCTCTTCCGTGGCCTCAGCCGCCGCCATGAACAGCCGCGACATGCGATCGTTGGGCAGATCCTCGATCGTGCGCACCTCATCGCCCGTGCGTCGCACCGAGTCCGCCGTCGAGAATGCGATCACGTAGTCCCCCGACCCGTTGCTCATGGTCGAGCCGGTGCGCGCCAGCCCTGCCAGCGCCCGCCGCGCCAGCCGCGCCAGGTTGCGCGCGTCCAGCGGTGCATCCGTCGCCACGACCATCATGATGCTGCCATCCCCGTCGAACGGGTCCGAAAGACCGCCACGCCCCCGCCCCGGCGACGGCGAACCGGGCTGCACGAGTGCAGACATCGACGCTCCCTGTCCCCCCGTCTCCCCGGGGCGGCGGAGCGGGGAGGCAGGGGTCTCCCTATCGGCGTGGTGGGGTCGCTGGGCAGAGCTCTCCCCTTCGGGGTGGCGGGGTTGGAGGGCCGCCAGCTCCCGGCCGACGGGCGCACCGTTGATGGACAGCACGCCGCCGAAGTTGGTCTGCACCAGCACACCGACGGTGTAGCCGCCGGCGCGGTCCGGTAGCTTGCGGGAGCTGGTGCCGATGCCGCCCTTCCAGCCGAAGGCACGGGTCCCCGTGC
>JARRJS010000095.1:0-22815 GCA_037388885.1 Gemmatimonadota bacterium | reverse complement strand
CGCCCACGGACCCCTCGGCGACCGGTCCGGAGGTAGCGGTTTCCAGGGCGTGCACGACGTGCTCGGGCCGGATCGGCCGCAAACGGATGTCGTTCAGATAGCCATCGTTCGTCTCGCCGACGACCGGGTTGATGGAGCGGACGTCCTCCATGCCCGGCTGTTTCAGGAGCCAGTCGACCATGGCGTCGGCGGCTTCCCAGACGCACAAGGTGCACGTGAGCAGGATGGGCGTCTCGATCTCGCCCAGCTCCCGGACCTGGGTCACGCCCAACAGCTTGCCGAACCCGTTCCCGACGACGATGGCCGCCGGCACCTTGTGGTGGAAGATGTCGCCCGGGTGAGGCAGGATCGCGGTGACGCCGGTCCGGATGGAGTCACCTTCGATGACGGTGGTCTGTCCCACCTCGACGCCTGCGACGTCGGTGATGGCGTTCAACGGGCCCGGCGGCAGCACGCCCACGTCGACGCCGACATCACGGGCGCGCGGCCGCGGCTGGATGGCCTGGCTCATGGCCGGGTCGGCGTGAAGGACGGCGGCGCACAGGAACGCCGCGGGGACACCCCGGATGATGGACCGGAAGGACATGGCATCGCTCGATCAGGTTCGCGGACAGGTGCGTGTGCCCGGTGCGCCAAAGCTTCCCACCGCCGCCAGAATAGCCATGGTAGCTCGCACCGGGCAACCGACGTGGCGGACGGCCGACGGGTAGCCAGCACCCGGACACGTCCTCATATTCAAGACGATCCAGGACCGTCCCCGGCCGAAAACGACCGGCGCCCGGACCACGTTCCGCGCCCCGAACCGCACATACAGCCATGTCAGCAGTTTCCGCCCCCTCGCTCCCGGGGTTCGAAACCGGACGGCGCCGCATGGGCCGCCTGGGCCTTGCCGGCGCCATTTACACCTACGTGCTCGTGGTCTACGGCGGCATCGTTCGCATTACCGGCTCCGGCATGGGCTGCGGCGACCATTGGCCGGACTGCAACGGCACGCTCACGCCACGCCTCGACCTGCCGACCTTCATCGAGTTCAGCCATCGCCTCCTGGCGGCCGGACTCACGTTCCTCACGCTCTGGCTGGTCATCGTCGCCTGGCGCCACCGCAACGACCCTGCCCTGCGGGGGCGCGGCGGGCTCACTCGCCCGGCCTTCCTGGCCGGCACCCTCATCGTGGTCCAGGTCCTCCTCGGCGCCATCACCGTCAAGCTCGACCTGCCCGCCGGCGTGACCGCCCTGCATTTCGTAACGGCGCTCTCCCTGCTGGCGACGTTTGCGACCCTTGCCGTGCGCGCCGGCATGTTCGATGGCGCGCTCACGTCCATCCGCATGAGCGAGGCACGACTCTCGCCCGTCGCACTCGTCGCCGCCGGCCTCGGACTCCTCGTCGTCACGTTCGGAGCCCTCACCGCCAACGTCGGCATGACCGGCCCGGTCCCGCCCAGCGGTGCGGCCCTGGCCTGTCAGGGTTTCCCCCTCTGCAACGGCAGGCTGCTGCCCGGCGGCACACCCTGGGTCGATATCCAGTGGACGCACCGCACGCTCGCCTACCTACTCTTTTTCTACGTCCTTGTCGCCGGCCTCGCGACCTTCCGGCGCTCCGCCCCCCGGGCGATCGCCGCATTCGCCGGCGCTTGCATGACCCTCGTCGTTCTCCAGGTCATCGTCGCTGCCGGCCTCGTTCTCATGCACTTGCCCGAACCGTTCCAGGCACTGCACCTGGCCGTCGGCGCCGCCCTCTGGGCCTGCCTCGCCTTCTGGACCGCCCTGGCAAGACGACTCGAAGGGCCTTCGGCCCTCAGGCGCGCTTGAGGCGCGCCAGGACGCGGCGCCTCCGGCGCCGCTCAGGACGCTTCGCTAGGACGCTTCGCTAGGACGCGGCGCTAGGACGCGGCGCTAGGACGCGGCGCTTCGCGCCGCTAGGATGAATGGCGCCAAGGCGGCGCCGAGATTCCGAGAGGCCTGAGGTTGGCCGCCTAGCGAGCGAAGCGAGCCGAAACCGTCTTGACGGTTCGGAGACAACGCGGTATCATTGCTGCGGCTCCGGCGGCGTGCGAGTACCGGAGCCTCCCTTTTGCCCCAAAACCGATAATAACAATCAATGGCGTCTCGGAGTCACAGGTTTCCGCGACTGTTGGTGAGGCTGTCTGTGCTCATCGCGCTGGGCGGCTGCGCTCTTTCGTCCGATAAGCATCCGCAGACGACCTTCCAGCCGGTCACCGGGTTCGGCCGGATCATCGACAGCCTGTTCCACGGCGTGTTCTGGTGGACGATGCTGGTGCTGGTCGTCGTGCTCGTCGTTCTCGGCTACATCCTGATCCGGTTCCGCGAGCGGCCGGACTCACCGGAACCGAAGCCGGTGTACGGCAACACGATACTGGAGATCACGTGGACGGTGATCCCGTCGCTGATCATCGTGGCGATCCTGATCCCGACGATTCGTGGGATCTTCGCGACGCAGAAAGCTGCGCCGAAGGATGCGCTGGTGGTGGAAGTGGTCGGCCACCAGTGGTGGTGGGAGTTCAAGTACCCGTCGCTGGGTGTGACGACGGCGAGCCAGCTGGTACTACCGGTGGGCCGGCCGCTGGACCTGCGGCTGCACTCGGCGGACGTGATCCACAGTTTCTGGATACCGCGACTGGGCGGCAAACGGGACGTCAACCCGGTGCGTCAGATGCCGAACGGCGAGAAGCCGCCGCATCTGAACCACATCTCTCTGACGATTGACAGCGTCGGGGATTACCCAGGGCAGTGTGCGGAATTCTGCGGCACGGAGCATGGGGCCATGCGCATGATGGCCATCGCGGTGCCGCCGGCTGAGTTCGAGGCGTGGGTGCAGCGCATGAAAGCGGGGCAGGATTCGGCGGCCCTTTTGGCGCCGCAGGACTCGCTGGCGTTGCGTGGCAAGCGGAAGTTCCTGAGCAGCGCATGCATTGCGTGTCACAGCATCTCGGGCACGACGGCCATGGGGCAGATCGGCCCGAATCTCACCGCGTTGGGTGACCGTTGGAGCATCGGTGCCGGCGTGCTGGACAACACTCCGGGGAATGTGGCGCACTGGATCCTCGATGCTCCGGAGATCAAGTCGGGCATCATCATGCCCGGCGCCAAGGTAAAAGGCACCGGCGGGATGCCGCCGACGGGCTTGTCGGAGTCTGACGCACGCGCGGTGGCCGCCTATCTGTCGAGCTTGAGCGCCGGTGTGGCGCCGACGCACAAGACGGGTTGGGCGATCGAAACGACCGTGACGCACTGATCGAGCAGAGCCTGAGACCCGGGACAACGAGACGAACATGGCCACACTTGAAGCCCAAGTACCTGCGACCGCCACGGCCGGCCGGCGGAGCGGTATCTGGGACCTGATCACCACCATCGACCACAAGAAGATCGGCCTCCTCTACGGAGCGACGGCGCTGGTTTTCCTGCTCGTGGGCGGCCTGGAAGCGCTGATTATCCGTACGCAGCTGGCGCAGCCGGGCATGGACGTCGTGAGCCCGGATTTCTACAACGAGCTGTTCACGATGCACGGCATCACCATGGTCTTCCTGGTGGGGATGCCGATTGCGGTTGCGTTCTTCAACTTCATCGTGCCGCTGCAGATCGGCGCGCGAGATGTGGCGTTCCCGCGACTGAATGCGCTTTCGTACTGGACGTTCTTGCTGGGTGGGCTGTTCCTGTATTCCTCTTTCTTCATCGGACAGGCGCCCAACGACGGGTGGTTCGCGTACTCGCCCTTGACGTCGAACCAGTATTCGCCCGGGCTGAACATGGACTTCTACGCCCTCGGGCTTCAGATCCTGGGCATCGCGTCCATCATGGGCGGCGTGAACTTCATCACGACGATCATCAATCTGCGTGCGCCGGGCATGAAGTTCATGCGCATGCCGCTCTTCACATGGATGGCGTTCGTGACGAGCTTCATCATCGTCACGGCGCTGCCTGTGTTTGCGGTGGCGCTGTTCTTCCTCACGTTCGACCGGTTCTGGGGCACGAACTTCTTCCAGACGTCGGCGGGCGGCGATCCCATTCTCTGGCAGCACCTGTTCTGGCTGTTCGGGCATCCCGAGGTCTATATCCTGATCCTGCCCGGGTTCGGCATCGTGTCGGACGTGATCCCGACGTTCTCCCGCAAGCCTCTGTTCGGCTACACGGTCATGGTCTACGCCGGCGCGATGATCGCGTTCATCGGCTGGGGCGTCTGGTCGCACCACATGTTCGCCACGGGCATCGGCACCGTTGCCGACGCCTTCTTCACCACTTCCACGATGATCATCGCCATTCCCACGGGGGTGAAGATCTTCAACTGGCTGGCCACCATGTGGGGGGGCAAGCTGCGGTTCACCACATCGATGAAGTTCGCGGTGGCCATGGTCGCCATGTTCACCATCGGCGGCATCTCGGGCGTGATGCACGCCGTGTCGCCCGCCGACCTGCAACAGACGGACACCTACTTCGTGGTGGCGCACTTCCACTACGTGCTCATTGGCGGCCTGCTGAACGCGGTCATCTCCGGGCTGTACTACTGGTACCCGAAGATCACCGGCCGGCTGATGAGCGAGAAGCTCGGCAGCTGGAATTTCTGGCTGTTCTTCATCGGCTTCAACATCACGTTCTTTCCGATGCACTTCATCGGGTTGCTGGGCATGCCGCGCCGCGTTTACACCTACGCGCCGGAGCTCGGCCTCGGCGACCTGAACCTCCTGTCCACCATCGGTGCGTTCACCATGGCCATCGCCATGGTGCTGCTCGTGTGGAACCTGGTCCGCAGCCTGAAGAAGGGGGAACCGGCGGGGAAGAACCCGTGGGACGCCGCCACGCTGGAGTGGGCCACGTCGTCGCCGCCGCCCGAGTACAACTTCGCGCGCCTGCCCGAGATCCGCGGGCGCATGCCGATGTGGGACAACCCGGATGCATACGACGAACGCGTGTGGAAAGCGCCCGAAGGCGGCGTCCACATGCCGAACCCGTCCTACTGGCCGATCATCACGGCGACGGGCATCGCTTCCACGCTGATCCTGTTCATGACGCACCTGTGGTGGGCGCCTCTCATCGGCCTGGCCTGGACCGCCGTGTGCGTGTTCAACTTCGCGTTCGAGCCCACCGGTTGACGGAGCCGACGGTTCGTGAATCCCCGAATCCCGTAATCTGACACATGGAAGCTACTGCACAGGCCGCACAACATCCGCCCACAGCGACCGGGCTGCCGACCCTCAAGGTGGGCTTCTGGACCTTCCTGGGTTCCGAGACGCTGTTCTTCGGCGGGCTCATCTCCACGTTCCTGGTCTACAAACACGGCAGCGTGACGGGGCCGTACGCCCACCAGGTCATCAGCATCCCGCTGACGTCGTTCAGCACGTTCGTGCTGCTGATGAGCAGCCTGTGCATGGTGCTGGCGTTGGCGGCCGTGCAGCACGACAGCCGCAGGGGTGCGCTGTTCTGGCTGTTCATGACGGCACTCCTGGGCGCCACGTTCCTGGGCTGTCAGGCCTACGAGTTCACGACCTTCTACCACGAGGGGCTCTCCCTGCAGTCGAATCTGCTGGGCTCCACGTTCTTCGTGTTGACCGGCTTCCATGGCGCCCACGTGACGATCGGCGTCATCTGGCTGCTGACGCTGTGGTTCCAGACACTTTCCGGTCGCATCGGATCGGAGGACGCCCTCAAGGTGGAGGTCGCGGGCCTCTACTGGCATTTCGTGGACATCGCATGGATCGTGATCTTCACCGTGGTCTACCTGCTCGAATAGGCGGACCGTCGAGGGAGGACGAGAGAAGACAATGGCGGAACAACACGACGTAGCCCAGAGCGAGCAGCGTCACCCCGGCTACGGCACGTACGTCGTCGTGGCGGCCGTGCTCACCGTGCTTACGGCCATGGAGGTGGCCGTCTTCTACCTGCCGGCGTTGAAGCCGATCATGGTCCCGGTGCTGGTGACGCTGTCGGCGGCCAAGTTCACGCTGGTCGTCATGTTCTACATGCACCTCAAGTTCGACAGCAACGTGTTCACCAGCGTATTCGTCGCGCCTCTCACGCTGGCGATCCTCGTCGCCATCGCCCTCATTGTGCTGTTCTGGTATGTCCCGGTCGTGACCGTCGCGGTGCCCAGCTGACCGGCCTGGAAAGACCCGGGGGTCGCCTGGCCTGGCGACCCCCGGTGAGATGGGAGGGCTGTGTGGCATGCGGGACAAGGGAAGGCGGGTGACCCCCGACGTGCAGTCCTCGACCGCTTCGACAGCGTCGCGATTGCCGTACCCCGTTGGGGCAGTCCCCGGCAAGCACCGGGCGACCGTTCACAGGACATAGCCTGCAGCGAGCGCCACGCCCTACAACAGACCTGCGAGCATGACCCGCAGCGCAGCCACCATGACGCAAGCCTTCGCAATGACGTCCGCCCACATTGACCACTCGTCCCAGTACAGGTTCGGGTCGCTCATCTGACACTCTCCGCGTCCAGCAGGCCCGGCCGGCTCCATGCGGGACCGGTCATGGGTGCCTGCCGCTGCCAATCAGAATAACGCGCGGCGCTCAGGCGACTCTCAATTCGGCGTCATTCAGCGGATGTCCGGGTCAGACGCCGGTCAGACGCCCGGTGAGCATGTTTTGAAACATGTTGTGCCACAATTACATGGGGTGGCTGGGTCGGGCGCGGTTGCCACCGACGGCGCCAAGCGGCACCTTGGCAGTGGTGGGGCGCGACTGCGCCCTCGAAGGTGTGCCCGCCCACTCGTGCACATGGTCCAGAAGAAGCAGATGGCCGCCGAAGGAAGGTCGCGGGCACTCGCGTGCCGGCGCGGGAGGTGGTGCCGCCGGGCGGTGCTGCTGCTGTTCGTGACGCTGTCGGGTTGCGCCTTGCCGTACTGGCCCGTTCACGGCCCGGTGACCTCCCCGTTCGGGCTGCGATTCAGGGGCCTGCGTCCCGAAATCCACCGCGGAGTGGACGTGTATGTGCCGGCGGGGACGCCGGTGCATGCCATGGCGCCCGGGCGGGTGCATTTCGCCGGCGTGATGCGTGGTTACGGCAGAGTGGTGATCCTGGATCACGGCGACGGCGTGCGCAGCCTGTACGCCCACTTGTCGGAAGTCCGGGTGCAGGCGGGTGACGAAGTGAAGGGCCACGACGTCATCGGCCTTTCCGGCAGCAGCGGCGACGCGACCGGCCCTCATCTACACTTCGAGGTCTGGCGCTACGACCGCCCGGTGGATCCGGTTCCCCTGCTCGGCGGCTTCCCCGGCCGGTGAACGGGGACCCCGGCTGGTGCGCGGGGGCCCCAACGAGTGGGTGAGGGCCCGGCCGGTGAGCGTCGAGGGTTGTCGGGCGAGGAAACCTCCAGCCCGTGGCCGGCGTATAGGAGAGGGACGGAGTGTGGAACGAGCAGGCAGCAATGTCCCTGGCACCGACCCGCAACTACGATCTTGACCACAGATACCGGCGTGCCCTGGGCGTCGGTCTCGTGGTGGCGGTGCTGCTACACACGGCCGCATTCCTCGCCTTCCGCAGCCATCCGATTCCCCGATCTCCGTTCGCGGCCGCCGGACCACGTAGCGGCGACGATCGCGCGGCGCCGGGCGGAGGCATGCAGGCGCTTCAGCTGACGCCACCCCGTTCGACGGTCATTCCGCGACCCCCTGCGCCCCTGGTCCCCACCGAGTTGGCGGTGCAGCTGCCGCAGGAGGACCCGACGGTTGACGCGCCGACTCTGGATCTTTCGCTGAAGGATCTCGAAGGACAGATCGGGCCTGACAAGGGTCCGGCCGTCGGCCCGGGACTGCCGGGCGGGACCGGCAAGGGCGATGGCGGCACGGCGAGCGAAGGCCTGTTCCACGTCGTACCGCCGCGCCCCCGCGGGATCATATTTCCGCTCGACCGGCCGGATGGCGTGCGTGGCAGGAAGGTCACCGTGTGGGTATTCGTGACGGCGGCCGGCCAGGTGGTGCCCGACTCGACTCGCCTTCAACCGCCCACGGGAGACCGCGGTTACGACCGGAAGCTGCGAGACCAGGCCTCGCGCTGGGTGTTCGACCCCGCCCTCAAGAACGGCAAGCCGATCGCCGAGTGGTTCTCGTACACCGTCACGATGTGAGGCGGCGCGCACGCTGGCCCCGGCGTGCCGCTCCTGCCGCTACTCCGCCAGCGTGCTGCGCGGTTCCACGCGCGACGCCTGGCTGGCCGGCACCCATGTGGCGAGCAGAGCGGCGGCGGCGAGCGTCCCTGCGGTCGCGGTCAGGATCACGGGATCGGCGGCAGGCACGCCGTACAGCAGGCTTGCCAACACTCTTCCCGTCAACAAAGCGGCGGCGCCGCCGATGATGAGCCCTGCGACGATCACCGTGGCGCTCTGACGCAGGACCAGTCGGCGCACTTCGGCGGGCCGGGCGCCAATGGCCAGCCGGACGGCCATCTCCCGCTGTCGCCCTCGAACGACGTACGCCGTGACGCCGTAAAGTCCAACTGCAGCGAGCAGCAGAGACAGGGTGCCGAACAGTCCCAGCAGGAACGACATCAACCGTGCGAGCGCGGTTTGCGCCGCCAGCGCGCGTTCAAGAGGCTGAATGCCGTACGCGGGCACCGCCGCATCGAGGCTCGCGGCCGCCCGGCGAATCGACCCGGCCAGAAGCGCAGGGTCGCCCGCGCTGCGGACGAGGACGGTGAACGTGCGGGGCGTGACCTGGGCCGCACTGAAGTAGAGATCCGGGTCGTCAGCCGGGTCCATGAGATCGGTGGTCAGGTCTCGGAAGTGCACGTTGCCGGCGATGCCGACGATGGTCGCGGTGTCGTTGCCGATCACCAAGTGTTTGCCCAGCGGGTCCACGCCCGGGAACAACCGGGCCGCGAAGGCCGCGCTGATCACCGCCACGCCGGGGGCGCCGGACCGGTCGCCGGCGTCGAACGCACGTCCCCGGAGGATGGGGATGCCGAGCGTGCGGAAATAGCTCGGGCTGACGGCGTGCCGATAATAACGGATGTGGTCATCGGGGTGACCAGCCCGGCGCAGGATGGACGCCGAGTAACCGTCGCGAAGCGGGGCATCCGATCCGACTCCCTCGTCCGCGACGCCGGGCAGACCGCGCAGCTCGTCAATGAGGGATGCCGCGTATCGACGCCTGGCGGCGGCATCGTAGCGGTCTCCCGTCAGGCTCACCGTTGCGCTCAGAACACCCGTGGCGCGGAACCCGGGGTCGATCGCCAGCTGCTCGCGCATGCTGCGTATGGCCAGGCCGGCCGACATGAGCAGCACCAGGGCAAGAGCGATCTGGCCGGCGACGAGGACCTGTTGCAGAGAGATACGGCCTTTTCGCCATCCGCCTGGCGTCGCATTCACCGCGCGAAGCTGGCGTACATCGGCGTCGGCCCTCCAGGCGGGCAGCGTTCCCACGAAGACGCCGGCGACCACCGCAGTGACTACGGAGGTCGCTACGACCACGGGATCCAGGCGCACATGGGCGTACAGGGGCAGCGCCGTGGGCGGCACGAGCGGAAGCAGCAGGCCGAGGGCGATCCAGGCCAGGAACACGCCGGCCGCGCAGCCCAGGATCGACAGGGCAACGCTTTCCGTGATCAGCTGACGGGCCACACGGCCGCGGCTCGCGCCCAGCGCGTGCCGCAATGCCAGCTCATGCCGCCGGTCCCGCGTCCTCACCAACTGGAGATTCGCGACATTGGCGCACGCGATGAGCAACAGCAGACCCACCCCGGCCAGCAGGGCCAGCAGAAGCTGGCGGGCCCGGTCGAGCTGGTACGCCTTCACGCCGATGACGAGGGCTCCCCGTCGGCGATTCGCGTCCGGATACAACCGCTCCAGCGTTGCAGTCGCGGCGTCCATGTCCGCCTGCACCCCGGCGTCTGTGACGCCCGGCCGCAGCCGCCCCACGGCGCCGAGCCAGCGTGAGCCCCGAGCCCGCAGCGCCTCGGGCGTGACGAAGGGGCCCAGCGGTGCCCAGATCTGTGCGTCGAAGGCCAGGCCCCGGAAGCCGGGCGGTGCAACGCCCACAATGGTGAACGGGACATCATCCAGGGTGATGGAGCGCCCCAGCACGCGCGCGTCTCCTCCGAAGCGGCTCTTCCAGAGAGCATCGCTGATGACCGCTCCACCGATGGCGCCAGGCTGGTCGTCCTCCGGCCGCAACCCGCGGCCCAGGGTCGGCGTGACGCCCAGCAGTGACAGGTAGCCGGGCGACACGATCTCGGCCGGCAGCTGCTGCGCAGCCTGATCGCCACTGAGGTTGAGCGTCGTCCGGTCGTAGATGGAAAGGCTTTCGAACGACCGGGTCAGGCGTCGCCAGTCGTCGATCTCGACGGGCGACGCGCCTCGTACATCCCGATCCGGGCCGGCCACCCCCCAGACCATGCGCAGGCGGGCGGGCTCCTTGAACGGCAGTGGCCGCAACAACGCCGCTTGCACGACGGCGAAGATCGCCGTTGCCGCACCCAGTCCCAGCGCCAGCGTGAGCACCGCGGCAGCGAAGAAGCCTGGCCGGCGTCGGATCGAGCGCAGCCCCACGCGCAGGTCCTGGAAGATGCCTATCACGTCCACGTCCCCCGTTCCGCGAGAAGAAACAAGCCATCGATGGGCAGAGGCAATGCCCGGACCGGGATGGTCGAGACCGACGTAATCCAAACGGCTCCAATCACTTGATACCGCTGGACCGTCCGCCGGAATGCGACTCAGACGTCCCGGACGTGGGATGACGTGTCGCGCGACTGGACGCGCAGCGACCTGGCCGGGTCCCGGATCGCAGAGCGCTGGACCGGTGCCCGCAAGTCCTGGTCAGCGATACGCCAGCAGCCGTAGCCGGTCAGATTCCGGGACGGGACGCTAGCGATGCGGCGTATCGGCGTCAAAGGCGGGCCCGCCGGCACGGCGATCGCGTGGCTCGGGCAGGCATGTCGATGGTGCGGGGCTCCGGGTCCCGCGCCAACGTGCGTATATTGGCGGCATGAAATGGGCTGAGGACGCGAAGTGGCGGATCGAGCGCGCCGGGGACGCACGCGTCGTCGCGCGGGAGAGCGCCGTGGCGACGGTGCTCGCGGCGCTTCAGAGCCACAACTCGCTGTTTCGCTGGGCCGCGACGCGACCCGGCGCGCAGCGGCTGGACGGCCGGGGAGCGGCGTACCGCGTCCGGCTGGACGGCGCCGACTGGCTGGTTCGCCACTACCGGCGTGGGGGAGCGGCTGTGCACCTGGGCGACCGGTACGTGCGCCTGGGCACGCCGCGGCCGTTCCGTGAGCTGGCGGCAAGCGGCGAGGCCCGTAGCCGTGGAGTGCCGACGCCGGCGGTCGTGGCGGCGGTGGTGTACCCCGCCGGTATTGTCTATCGGGGCGACATCGCCGTGGAGTTCATCCCTCGGTCCCGGACCCTGGCGGACGCGCTGTTCGGCGTGCGCAGGCGGGCGAGGGAGGGCGACGCGCCGGCGCGCGCAGACCGCGACGCGGAAATGGCGGCACGCGCTGACGAAGACGCGGCGAAGGCGGCGCGTGCGGCTGGCGCCGCGATCCGGCAGGGCCACGACCGGGGGCTCGTGCACCCGGACCTCAACATTCGCAATATCCTGTTGGCCGAGACGGGCGGTGGGTTGCGGGGCTACATCCTGGACCTGGACGGCGCCCGCGTGGTGGACACCGTAGAAGAGGGAGCCCGACAACGGATGATCCGGCGGTTCTGGCGGTCGGTACGGAAATGGGAAGCGCGGACGGGACACCCCCTGTCGGAACCAGTCAGGCGCGCCTTCCAAGGCGGCTACGCCACGGGGCAGGCCCATGAGTGAGACGCGACCGTCGCGCGACGCGCCGTTTGCGGACGCGCCGTCGTCCGTGGCCATCGTGATGCTCAGCGCCCTGGGCGACGTCGTACACGTGCTCCCGGTTGTGAACGCGCTCAAGCGGGCCTGGCCTTCGACGCACCTGACATGGGTGATCCAGCCGCTGGGCCGGCGGCTCGTGGCGGGACACGAGGCCGTGGACGAGCTCATCGTGTTCCGGCGGCGGAAAGGCCTGTCCGCGTGGCGCTCGTTCGCCGAAACGACCGGCGCTTTGCGGCGCCGCCGCTACGGCCTGCTGCTGGCGCTGCAGGTGTATGCCAAGGCGGGCCTGCTGACGGCCCTGGCCCGGGCGGACGTGAAGCTGGGTTTTGACCGCGCCCGGGCCAGGGACATGAACTGGCTGTTCACGAATCGACGCATCCCGGCGCGGCCCGTGCAGCACGTCCAGGATTCCTACTTCGAGTTCCTGGACGTCCTGGGCGTGGACCCGGAGCCCGTGGAATGGCGCATCCCCGTCTCCCCCGAGGAGCGGGCGGCGCAGCGCGCGTTCTTCGAGGGCCTGGGACGGCCGGCGTGCGCCGTCGTCGTGGGCACCAGCAAGCGGGAGAAGAACTGGGCGCCGGAACGCTACGCACGGCTGCTGGAAGCCGTGGAATCCGACTTCGGCATGCGGCCGTTGATCGTGGGCGGGCCGTCCGCCGTGGAGCGCGCCGCCGCCGACGCCGTGCTGCGCCAGACGAGCGCACAGGTCGTGGACGCGCTGGGCGACGACCTGCGCCGCCTCGTCTGGCTGCTGGACGGCGCGGCGCTCGTCGTGAGCCCGGACACCGGCCCCCTTCACCTCGCCCGGGCTCTGGACACGCCCGTGGTGGGGCTCTACGGCTACACGAACCCCAGACGCTACGGGCCGTACCGCAAATACGAGGACCTCGTCGTGGACGGGTACGCACGCACCCTCGACGAGGTGTATGCGCCCAGCATGGAATACCGGCCGGAAGGGATGGCGCGCGTGACGGTGGAACGGGTTCTGGAGAAGGTCGACCAGGCCGTCCGATCGTACGTGTCGACGCCCTGAAACAGGGTGGTGTCGGTCTCGAGGCGCCGGTAACTTAGCCGAATCATGCAGAACGTCGACAAGCGCATTCTCTGGGTGGATGACGAGGTGGAGCTCCTGGAGCCCCACCTTCTCTTCCTGCGGCAGCGTGGCTACGTGGTGGACACCACCACCAACGGCGACGACGCCCTGGAGATGGTGCGCCGTCGCCCGTACGACCTGGTCCTGCTGGATGAGCAGATGCCCGGACGCCGCGGGCTGGAAGTGCTGACGCGCATCCGGCGCGAGGAGCCCCACGCCCGTGTCGTCATGGTCACCAAGTCGGAGGAGGACCAGACGCTGGCGGAGGCCATCGGCCGACGCGTCGACGACTACCTGACCAAGCCGGTGAGTCCGCGCCAGGTGCTGAGCGTGGTGAAGCGCCTGCTGGAGGGTCAGGCGCTTCGCCAGCAGTTCACGGCGCAGGACCTGGCGGCACGCTTCGGTGAGCTGTCCCGGGCGAAAGACGAGGCCAGCACATGGCGCGACTACCTGCGCTTGTACAACGAGCTCGTGGACTGGGAGCTCAGGCTTCACGACACGGGCGAGACCGGCCTGCTGGACTCGGTGGTGGCGCTGGCCGATGACCTGCGCCGGGAATTCGGCGAGTATGTGAGCCGGGAGTATCCGTCCTGGGTGATGCGCGATGCGGCGGATCGGCCTCCGTTGTCCACGGACGTCGTGCAGCAGTTCGTGATGCCGCAGCTGGTCAACGGCCGGACGATGCTGTTCGTGATCATCGATTGTGTCCGCCTGGACCAGTGGCGCGTGTTGCGGCCACTGTTGGCCGACCGCTTCGACATCGACGAGGACCTCTACATCAGCATCCTGCCGACGGCGACGCCGTACGCGCGGAACGCGTTGTTCAGCGGACTGTTCCCGGACGAGATCGCGGAGCGGAAGCCGGGTTGGTGGAGCTCGCTGAACGACGAGGGTAGCCTGAACGCCTTCGAAGACGAGTTGTTCGCCGAGCAACTGGAGCGTCTCACAGGGCGGCGGGTGCCGGTGCACTACGAGAAGGTGTTCACGGACGCGGGCTCGGACGACCTGGTAGCGCGGGTGCGCGGTGCGTTGGACATGGCGGGCGTGGTGACGCTGGTGTTCAACTTCGTCGACATGCTGACCCACGGCCGGAGCGAGTCGGCGATCCTGATGGAAGTGGCCCGGGACGAGCGGGCGCTGCGCGACCTGACGCGGCAGTGGTTCGAGCGCTCCGCTGCGCTGCGGATCCTGGACGAGGCCGCGACGGCCGGCGTGCCGGTGGTGCTGACGAGCGATCACGGCTCGATCCACTGCCAGCGACCGCTGACGGTGTATGCCCGCCGGGACGCTACGAGCAATCTGCGCTACAAGTTCGGCCAGGACCTGCGGGCGGAGAAGCCGGGTGGCGTGTTCGCCGTGAACGACGAAACGCAGCTCCGCTTCCCGGCGGGACGCCTGGCCACGAACTACCTCATCGCCCTGGAGGACCACTTCTTCGTCTATCCGACGAAGCTGCGGGAGTACCAGGCGCGGTACCGGGGCTCGTTCCTGCACGGCGGCATCAGCCCGGAAGAGATGATCCTGGCCGTCGCCACCCTGACACCCCGATGAAGCAGTATCTGCGCATCCTGGGCTACCTGCGGCCCTACCAGCGACTTTTCCTGCTGTCGGTCGTGGCGATGGTGCTTTACGGCGCGCTGGACGCCGGCAGCCTGACATTGCTGATCCCCTTCCTGAACGTGCTGTTCGGAAACGCGTCGGGTGGCCTGTTCCAGGGCCACACGATGGTGCACCGCATCCTGCGGGCGACCATCGGCGGGCTGCTGCCGGCGGACGCACCGCTGGTGGGCCTGCGCAACGTCATGCTGGTGCTGTTCGTGGTGCTGGTGGTGAAGAACCTCGTCCAGTATCTGCAGCTGGTGCTGGTGGTGACCATCGATCAGCACGTGACGCGGGACATGCGGGACGAGATCTACGACAACCTGCTGACGCTGGACCTGGCGTTCTTCCACCGCACGAAGTCGGGGCAGATCATCTCGCGCCTGACGAACGACGTGGACCAGATGCGGAGCCTGGTGACGGCGAATCTGGCCAAGGCGCTGTCCAACAGCATCCAGGTGCTGTTCCTGATCGCGACCATGCTGATGATCTCCTGGAAGCTGACACTAATCACGCTGATCGCGGTCCCGCTCATGGTGGGCCTGTGGAACCACTTCCGGGAACGTCTGCGCGTCGGCGTGCTCAAGGTTTGGGACGCGGTGGGCGAGCTGGCGTCGCACATCCAGGAGACGGTGGGCGGCATTCGCCTGGTGAAAGCCGCGGGTGCCGAGGCCTGGGAGACGAACCGGTTCCGGGCGCTCACGCGGCAGTACTACAAGGCCATGGTGCGCAACGAGCGCTGGCGCCAGCTGTTCCCGCCGGCGACCGAAGTGATCATCGCCGTGGCCGTGCTCGTGCTGCTCTGGTTCGGCGGCCGCATGGTGATCCTGGACCGGTCGCTGGGCGCCTCGGCGTTCCTGGCGTTCGCAGGCATCGCCATGCGCATGCAGCAGCCGGTAAAGTGGCTGGGGCAGTTCCCATCGCTCGTGCAGCCAGGGCTGGTGGCGGCAGGACGGGCGTTCGAGCTGCTGGACGCGCAGCCCGAGATCGTGAACCGGCCCGATGCAAGACCGGTATCCACATTCCGCGACGCCATCCGGTTCGAGGACGTGACCTTCGGCTACGGCACGGACGAGCCGGCGGTACGTGACGTGGACCTGGAGATCGGTCACGGGCAGGTCGTGGCGCTCGTGGGCCCCAGCGGCGCCGGCAAGACGACGCTGGCCAATCTCGTGCCTCGCTTCTACGACCCCACCGCCGGCCGCATCACGCTGGATGGCGTGGACCTGCGGCAGTACCGCGTGCAGGACCTGCGGTCCCTCATGGGCATCGTGACCCAGGAGACCATCCTGTTCCACGACACGGTGCGCGCCAACATCGCCTACGGCCTCGACAGCGTGCAGCCCGCGGCGTTGGAGGAGGCGGCGAAGGCCGCCAATGCCCATGAGTTCATCATGGACCTGCCCGCCGGCTACGACACGCTGCTGGGCGAACGGGGCACCCGCATCTCCGGCGGGCAACGGCAACGCATCGCCATCGCACGGGCCCTGCTCAGAAACACGCCCATCCTGATCCTCGACGAGGCGACCTCCGCGCTGGACACGGAGAGCGAGCGCCTGGTGCAGGCCGCCATCGAACGCCTGATGGAGGACCGGACGGTGCTGGTCATCGCGCACCGGCTGTCCACCGTGCGCCGGGCACACGCCATCGTCGTGCTGGACGACGGCCGCATCGTCGAGCGCGGCCGGCACGACGAGCTCCTCGCCATCAACGGCGTGTACCGCCGCCTCTACCGCCTCCAGTTCGAGTCGATGGACGCGGCGGACCTCCAGGCTCCCGCAGGATGAAGATCGCCCTCCAGATCGACAGCCCCATCTGGGGCGGCAACGAGAAGGTGCTGACCATGGTCGCGGCAGGCCTGCGCGACCGCGGCCACCAGGTCGTCGTCGCCTGCCGTCGTGGCCACCCGGTACACGTGCACCTGACGTCGCTGGGGGTGCCTGTGCACGATGTGCACATCGGCGGCGACGTCGACCTGGTCCACGCGGGCGCCTTCGCGGCGTTCCTGCGCCGTGAGCGGCCGGATGCCGCGTTGCTGAGCTGGTTCAAGAAATCGTTCTGGGCCGGCTGGGCGGCGCGCCGTGCGCGGGTGCCCCGGGTGGTGGAACGCTGGGGCATGGAGGAAGGCCTGCCGGCGCGCTGGAAGTACCGCCATGCATTCCGTCATTATGTGGACGCCCTCATGGTCAATTCCGAGGACATCCGCCGCCGCTGGCTGGCGTCTGCGCCCTGGTTCCCGGCCGACGCGGTGCATGTGGTGCTGAACGGTGTGAAGCGGCCGACGCCGTCCGGCGGCGCGCTGCGTGCGGAGCTGGGCCTGGGTCCGGACGTGCCGGTCGTGGCCGGGGCCGGCCGGTTGGAGCGGCGGAAAGGCTTCGACGTTCTGCTGGCGGCGTTCGCCCGTGTCTCCGTCCCCGATGCCCGGCTGGTGGTGGCGGGCGCGGGTCCGGAAGAGGGTGCACTGCGGCGGCAGGCGGCGGCGCTGGGCCTAGCGGGCCGCGTCCACTGGCTCGGTTTCCGGGAGGATCTGGCCCGCCTGCTGACGGACTGCGACGTGTTCGCGTTGTGCAGCCGGAAGGAGGGGATGGCCAACGTAATGCTGGAGGCCATGGCGGCGGGCCGGCTGGTAGTGGCGACGGACATCGGTGGTGTGCGAGAAGCGCTCGATGCCAGGGACGGGCGTCCGTCCGCCGGGTGGATCGTGCCGCCGGACGATGCGGCGGTCCTGGGCGTGGCTCTCGAGGAGGCGTTGCGCGCGGTGGTGGACGCCGCGCCGGTGGCGAGAGCGCGTCGGGAGGAGGCGCTGTACCGGGCGGAGCACTGGTTCTCCGTGGATCGCATGCTGGCGGAAACGGAGAACGTGTTGCGGGGTCCGACCGATGGCGGCTGACGCGCCGAGCGTGGGAACCGTCCTGGCCCCGACGAGTGTGCGCGCCCTGTTCGTGTACGAGCGCGTGGGTCTGGGGTCCGCGGAGATCCGCGGCCGGCAGGTCGCGGCCGCACTGGGTGCCGACGCGTGCCGCTTCACCGAGCTGGACCCGACGCGAACGGGCGGCTACGATGTCGTCGTGTACGTGAAGCGCATACCGCCGCGAGAAACGGTGGACGCGGTGCGGCGTGCCGGCGCGCGCCAGGTGGCCGATCCGCTGGACAATTTCAAGTGGCGCAAGGTGCGACGCGTGGCGGACGTACTGGACGCATTCATCGGCGCGAATCACACCCACGCCGCGCTGCTGGAGTCCAGGTTCGAGCGTCCACTGCAACTTCGAGGAAGCGCGCATCCCGGAGCGCTCCCCGGCCACGCTCGGCTACGTGGGCGACAGCGACCACTGGCCGCAGACCCGCAAGGCGCTGCGCAACACGGAACACCGGCTGGTCTCGCTGCTGGACGGCGAGACGCGGGAGCAGCTGGTGCAGACCTACCTGGGCATCGACATCGGCGTCGGCTTCCGCCGGCATTCTGACAAGGCGCGCTACAACTCGGCCGTGAAGCTGGCCAACTTCATGAGCTTCGGGATCCCGGCGGTCATGTCCGTGGAGACCGGGTACCTGGAGGTGGGGTTGCATGGCACCACCTGCCTGTTCGCGCGCGACGCCGGGGAGATGCGCCTGCTGGTGAACCGGCTGGTTCGGGACCCTGTATGGCGTGCGGAAATGGGGGCGGCCGCTTTCGAAGCCGCCGGGGCGTACCACATCCGCAACGTGGCGGCGCAGTACCGCTCGTTCCTCGAGGCGCTGGTGCGGTCATGAGCCCGATGATGGACGACGGCGCCCGCATCTGCGTGACCCTGCTCACGGGCCTGGGCGATGTCGTGCACGGACTGCCGGTGGTGAACGCTCTCAAGCGGGATGACCCGGGCCGGCGCATCACCTGGGTCGTGGAGCCCATGCCCGCACCGCTGCTGGATGGCCACCCCGCCATCGACGACGTGGTGGTGTACCGGAAGAAGCGCGGCGTGGCCGGCGTGCGTGAATTGTGGGGCGCGCTGCGCGGCCGGGACTTCGACCTGGCCATCAACCTGAACATCTACTTCAAGAGCGTCTGGCCGACTGTGCTGTCGGGTGCACCCATCCGGCTCGGCTTCGATCGGGAACGATCGCGCGACATGGTCTGGCTGTTCCACAACCGGCGGTTGCCGACCCGGCCGCGGCAGCACACCCAGGACATGTTCCTGGAATTCCTGACCATACTCGGCGTGCCGGCGGAGCCGCTGGAGTGGCGCATCACGCTCACGCAGGAAGAGCGTGCGCAGCAGGCGTCGTTCTTCGACGCACTGGGCCGGGACCGGCCGGTCGTGTCCCTTGTGCCGGCCACGGCGAACCCGAAGAAGGACTGGCTCGCCGACGGCTTCGCGCAGCTGGTGGACGCCCTGGAGCACGACTTCGGCTTCCGCACGCTGCTGGTGGGAGGACCGTCCGAGCGTGAAGCGGCCATCGCGGCGGACATCGAAGCGAAGGCGTCCGTTGCGCCGGCCCGGGCCTTGGGCGACGGCATCCGTCGTCTGGTCTGGCTGCTGGAAGGCAGCGACCTGGTGGTCGCGCCGGACACGGGGCCCGTGCACATCGCCCGGGCGCTGGGCGTGCCGGTGATCGGCCTGTACGGCCATACCAATCCGTGGCGCGTGGGCCCCTACCGCTGGTGCCAGGACCTGTGGGTGGACGCGTACACGGACCTGGGCGCAGCGCCCGACCCATCGGCGTGGGACCCCAAGCAAGGCCGCATGGAGCGCATCACGGTGGACGACGTGCTGGAGCGGGTGGAGCGGGCCCGCCTGCGCTACATGCCGCGATGGAAGGATGAGCGGCCATGAGCCCGACCGACCGCAAGCCGACGCTGTCGCATCGGGTCGAGATCGGCGCGGTGCACGCCCTGCGCCTCGCCGTGCGCGGCCTCGGGCGGAGAGGCGGCGACCTCCTGGGGCGCACGCTGGGCGGGTTGGCTTTCCGGCTGGGCGTCCGCCGGGACGTGGTGCTGGACCACCTGCGGCGCTCGTTCCCCGATCAGGACGAGCGCTGGGTCCTGCGCACGGCGCGGGCGTCCTACTCGCACCTGGGCCGGGAGGCGGCCACCATGCTGCGGCTGCTGGACGCCGTTCCGGACACGATCCGCAGGATGACGGAGGTGGAGGGGCTGGACGACGTGCGCGCCGCGCTGGAAGAGGGGCACGGCGTCGTCCTGGTCACGGGTCACCTGGGCAACTGGGAGATCGGCGGGTCGGCACTGGCGGTGCGTGGCGTTCCCATCGATGGCGTGGCGCAACGGCAGGCCAACCCGCTCTTCGAGGCGCTGCTGCAGCGCGCGCGCGACCGGCTGGGCATGCGCATCATCGAGCGGAGCCGCGCCTCGCGGGAAGCGCTGCGCTCGCTGCGCGCCGGTCGCCTGGTGGCGTTCGTGGCCGACCAGGACGGGCGCGGATCGGGCGTGTTCGTGCCCTTCATGGGCCGCGCCGCGTCGACCCACCGCGGGCCGGCGCTCATGGCACTGCGCACCGGCGCGCCCATCTTCTTCGGTGTCGCGCTGCGTGCCGTGGGTGGATACCAGGTGCGGCTGCGGCGCGTTCAGACCGACCGGAGCGGCCCCACAGAGGACGCCGTACGGCGCATGACCGCGGCGTTCACCGCCGTGCTCGAGGAAGAGGTGCGGCGCATGCCGGGCCAGTACTTCTGGCAGCACAAGCGCTGGAAGACGAGACCGAGGGAGGCAGGCGGGGGCGATGAGGCAGGCGGGGGCGGGGGCGCGGGCGGGTAGGTACGGCGGGGTCATTGTGAGAACGGGGGAGGGGCGTTGAAGAAGCGGGGGTTGGCGGATAGGATCGTATACTGGGTGCGGCTGCGGGGTGTGTGGCTGGCGCTGCCGCTGCTACTGGTGCTGGCGAAACCGACGGTACTGCTCCTCGTCGTGGGCTTCGGCGTATCGCTGCTGGGCCTGGCGATCCGGGCGTGGGCGGGCGGCACGCTGCGCAAGGACCTGGTGCTGACCACTACCGGGCCGTACGCATACTCACGCAATCCACTCTACATCGGCACGCTGTTCATCGGGTTGGGGCTGTGCGTCGCCGGGGCGTTGCCGTACTTCGCGCTGGCCGCAGTGTTGTTCTTCGGGCTCTTCTATGGCCAAACCATCCAGCGGGAGGCGCGGGAGCTGGAGCAGAAGTTCGGCGAAACATACCGGGACTATGCGGCGCACGTGCCGTTGCTGCGGCCGCGGCTCACGCCGTACCGACCGGACGCGCCGCAGTCGGAGCCGTTCCGGTGGTCCCGCTACCGGATCAACAGGGAGTGGGAAGCCATGGTCGGCGTGGTGTTCCTGTACGCATTGCTGGTCGCAAAGATGGTGTGGCTGGGGTAGGCGTTCCGGCGGAGGCGTTACGCGGTGAGGAACCGCGGCCCGGCTCGCCGGTACTAGTCGAGTGGCGTCGGCCGGGCGAGCCATGGGACCGGGCGACGGCACGATGGGGCGGCGTGACCAGTACGGCGAAATGCGAGAATTGACTTGATATACATCTGCATACCGGCTCACAACGAAGCACGCACGGTCGGAGTCCTGCTGTGGAAGATTCGCACCGTGATGGGCGAGTTCCGGCGAGATTACCAGATCCTCGTGGTGGATGACGCGTCGGACGACGGCACCGACGAGGTGCTGGCGCCGTACGCCCGCGTGCTGCCGCTGCATATCCGCCGCAACGAGAAGCAGACCGGCTACGCTGCAGCGTTGGAGCAGGCATTGAGGGAAGCGGTGCGACGCGCGCCGTACCCGAAGCGCGACGTCGTCGTGACGCTGCAGGCCGACTTCACGGAAGAACCCGGCCAGATTCCCGACCTGGTCAAGCGCATCGAGGGTGGCGCCGACGTGGTCGCGGGCGAGATGTCCCTGGGTGCGTACCGGGCTCCCAACGCCGTTCGCTGGTCGCGTCGCGCCTGGAGCTACCTGATGCGCCGGCTGGAATCGGAGGGGGAGCACGACCCGCTGTCCGGCTTCCGGGCCTACCGTGTCATGGTCCTGAAGAAGGCGTTGGAGCTCGTGGGCGAACGTCCGCTTCTCACCATGGACGGCTGGGCCGCCAACGCGCAGCTGCTGACGGCGACCCTGCCGCATGCGCGCCGGGTCGAGGCGGTGCCCGTAGACGTCCGTTACGATCGGCGCGAGCGACCGTCGCGCTTCCACGCCTTGCAGAACGCCCGCCAGATCATCAAGCTGATGCGCGCAAAGGGCGATGGGGCGGCGACGGCAGGCAACCGCCCCGAGGTCGACGGGGCGTGGCAGGCGCCCGAGCGGCACGTGGAGCGAACGCCCGGCGGCGGCCAGCGTCGCCGTGGTCGCCGCGGTCGCGGCAAGGGTGGCGGTGGCCAGGCTTCCTCGGCGGCGTCCTGAAGGGGGTACGATGAACCGCGCTCCCGGATCCCGATTCGCCGTCTTGCTGGCGTGGGCGGCGCTGGCGCTCGGCTCGGCGGTTGCTGTCAGCGGACAGACCGGCACGCAGACCGCTGCCGCGGACCCGCCGGACAGCGTCGTGACGCGCGCGCAGATCCGGCCGGACAGCATTCCGTTCGGACCCGGTGAACGCGCCGATTACCGGGTGAGCCTCGGCATCTTCGGCACCGTGGGCAAAGGCTCCATGGAGGTGGTGGGCATGGAGCGCGTCGACGGGTTCCTCACGTACCACCTGCGCATGACCACCAAGGGCGGCGTCCTGTTCGCGCACGTGGACGACCAGCTGGATTCCTGGATGGACGTGAAGGGGCTCTTTTCCCGCCGATTCGTCCAGGACCAGCACGAAGTGAGCTACAAGCGGCACCGCCAGTACGACTTCTTTCCCGCCGAGAAGCGCTGGGAGGTCAAAGACTTCCGCAGCGGCAACACGGACAGCGGCGAGCTGCCCGTGGATGCGCCCCTGGACGACGTCTCGTTCCTCTACTTCGTGCGCACCCTGCCCCTCGAGGTGGGCGAGACCTACGTCTTCAACCGCTACTTCAAGGCCGACGGCAACCCCGTCACGCTGCGCGTGCTGCGCCGCGACACCATCAAGGTCGACGCGGGCACCTTCCCCGTCATCGTCGTCCAGCCCATCATCAAGGCGGGCGGGTTGTTCGGCGAAGGTGGCCATGCAGAGGTCTACTTCTCCGACGACGCCCGGCGCCTCGTCATCCAGCTCAAGTCCAGCGTGCCCGTCATCGGCAGCCTGAACATGTACCTCAAGGACTACAAACCCGGCCTCGCCACGATCAGACCGCTGGGTGAACCGATCCGCAACCGGAGCGTCATTGACCGACCAACGGTACCCCCGCCCCCGCCCCGATAGCGCGCCGCCCGAGATCGACCTCTCGGA
>JARRJS010000094.1:0-11543 GCA_037388885.1 Gemmatimonadota bacterium | reverse complement strand
GACGTTTCTTCACGCGCCGGATCCGCCGGCTGCTCCCGGGCGCGGTGCTGGTCATTGCCGCCACGCTTCTCGCTGCGTCGCTGCTGCTGTCTCCCACGGCTCAGGGGAACGTAGCACGCACGGCACTGGCTACCGGAGCGTATTTCAGCAATGTCTTCTTTGCGCGGCAGGCCGGGAACTACTTCGCGCCAGCGGCCCATACCAATCCGTTGCTGCATATGTGGTCGCTGTCCGTAGAGGAACAGTTCTACCTTGCCTGGCCATTTCTGCTATGGCTGGGGTTGCGCAGGAGCCGGACGCGTTGCCGCGTTCGATGGTTCGTGATGTTGGCCGGGGCTGCATCCCTGCTCGCCGCAGTCCGGTACACGTCCGTGACGCCTTCCGCTGCGTTCTACCTGTCCCCGCTTCGCGCATGGGAGTTTGCCGCGGGCGCGTTGCTTGCCCTCAGCCCTGTCACCGTGCGAGCGTCACGACTTTGGATCGCCTTCGGCGTCTTGCTTGGTACCGGGATGGTGCTGGGATCGGCGGTCTATCTCTCCCCCGAGCACGCATTTCCGGGCGCGGCAGCGATTCCGGTCGTTCTGGGCACCGTACTGCTCCTCGCCCCCGGACACGTCGGAGGCTCCACGCCGCCTGGCCTGGATTCGCGGCCTTTGCGCTGGCTCGGTGCATTGTCCTACTCGTGGTACCTATGGCACTGGCCGGTCCTGGTCTTCTTTCGCTTCTTTGTCCCGGATGCATCCTGGCCTGTCACCGCGATTGTCGGCGGCTTGAGCCTCGTCCCGGCATCGCTCGCTTACCATTTCGTCGAGAACCCGCTGCGGTACAGCGATTGGCTCGGACGTCGCGTTGAGCGCTCCTTCGCGTTTGGCGGGCTCCTCATGGTGGTGGCCGTGACGAGCGCGTTCGCCAGCGAGCAGCACGCCAATTCCGTCGCTCACAGCCCGACCTATATCCGGGTCCGGACATCCCGCCTATCCGGCCCGCTCGTACGCATGGGTTGCATAGCATCGTTCCCCGAAACGGACGCGTCGGGTTGTTCTCTGGGCGATACGGTGGGTACCAAGATCCTGTTGTTCGGGGACTCACACGCCACGCATTGGGGAGGCGCGTTGCTTCCGCTGCTGGGGCCCAACCAGTGGCATCTCTACGTCGTTGCGAAATCCAGCTGCCCGGCGGCAGACGTTCCAGTCCGCAGGCGCCCTTCGCTGCCTCGGTTCCGCGAATGTGACCGCTGGAGAACAGCGGCTCTCCGCCGGATCCGTGAGATCCATCCTGATCTCGTCATCATTTCCAATTCGCAGGGCTACGTCCGCGTCCCCGGTGATATCATCACGGACCGGAACCCCATTCTCTCGTGGTCCGACGGCCTCGCGCGATCTGTCGCCGCGATCCGTTCCACGGGAAGTCGGGTCCTCCTGCTTCGCGACACCCCTCGCATGGGATTCGACGTGCCTGAGTGCGAGGCGCAGCGGTTGTTGCCGATCTATCGATACAGATCATGTTCACAACGCCGCTCTGTCGCCCTGGATTCCGCCTACTGGGGCGCAGAGCTGGCCGCTCTGCGTCCATTCAGCGGCGTGACGTTCGCCGACATGACGGACGCGTTCTGTGACCGCACGGACTGCCGCGGCGATGTCGGCGGGACGATCATGTTCCGCGATGGCCACCATATGAGCGCTGCCTTCGCGGCGACTCTCGCGCCTCGGCTTCAGACCGTCATCCGGCATGCCCTGGCCCAGTGACGCGGCCTCGCCGTCCTACGACGCGTGGCCCGCAGGAGTCGTCCAGCTCGCCGCATAGTCCCGGGCGAACGCCGCGAACGATCGGGCGGGCCGCCCCAGGACCGCCTCGACGTCGCCCGAGACCGGGGCTGAGTGGCCGGAGCGCACCCGGCGGTAGAAGCCCAGCAACCGCTCGACGCGGGCGGGCTCCAGCCCCGCCGCGCTCATGAACGCCGCGGCTTCGTCGTCCGTTACCGGCTCGTATGAGATCCGCCGGCCCCCGGCGGCGGACAGGTGGTGGGCCACCGCGTGGTGGTCCAGGCTCTCGGGGCCCGTGAGCGTATACGCCTTGCCCGCGTGGCTGCGATCCATGAGGGCCGCCACCGCCACGTCCGCGATGTCGCGCGTGTCCACGTACGACAGCCGCGCGTCCGCCGTGGGCAGACGCAGCGCGCCCCCGCTCACCTGGCCCAGCAGCGGCGGCACGGCGAAGATCTGCATGAAGAAGTTCGGGCGCAGGTGCGTGTATGCGAGGCCCGACGCCTCCAGTTGAAGCTCCAGGCGGCGCAGGCCGAACTCCGGCTCCCGCTCCACTCCCATGGCCGTGAGGTTCACAACCCGGGCCACTCCCGCCCTCCGGGCCGCGTCCAGGAACGGGCCCGCTACCCGATCCGGGTCATCGTCGCCCGGCCGGGCCATGAGGAACACCCGGTCCACCCCCTCCAGCGCCGCAGGGAACGTCTCCGGCCGCTCCAGGTCCAGCTCCACCCACGTGCCACCGCTCACCGCAGCCGCCCGGCCGGGCATTCGAGACGCCGCCAGAACACGCTCGCCAGCCGCCTCCAATCCCTGCAAGACCCGGCCACCCACCGCGCCCGTCGCACCCAGCACCAGCACGTTCCCGCTCATGTCGACCTCCTGGTTGAATCGTGCGTTCATTATTGCGGCGAACAGAACGGCTCATTCCAGCAGGGCGCGCAGCCCCGCCAGGTGGTAGCGCTCGTAGGCGGAAAGCGCCTCCTGGAAATGCCCGGGGTCGGGAAACCGCTCGAGGATGCGGACCCAGGCGTGGACGTAAGCGCGGTAGATCTCCTCCAGGTCGAAGCGGAGGGCCGGGGTGACCGATGGTTGGCGCCCCGCGGTGGCGGCGTGGTCGAGAGCCGCCGCCACGAGCCTCGCCACCACCCGGTCCGCCAGGTCGGCGTGGGGCGTACCCGTTGCCCGACCCAACAGGAAGACCGTCTCTCGCCGATGTTGCAGGGCGAAGTCCACCGTGGCCCGGGCCGCAACCGGGTACGGGGCAGGGGAGCTCTGCGGCACGGGTGTGTCAGAAGAAGCTGCGGTCCCTGCGTCGGAGGAAACGCGGGTCGAGAGGCCGGCGGCTGTGCCCACTCCGCTGGCCGCCTCCAGCCGCCGTTCCAGCACGGACCAGAACTCCCTCACCAACGAATCGGGGATCACCCCGTTGAACAGGGTTCGCTTGTCACGGAAGTAATGGTAGATGTTGCCCGTCGACACGCCTGCCCGCGACGCGATCTCCGCCATCCGGGCACCGGGATAGCCGCGTGCGGAGAAGACGTCCAGCGCGGCTTCGCGGATCCGGGCTTCCACCTCGTCCTTCAGAACCTGCGCCACGTTCCCCTCACAGTCAGACGGGTCCTGCGATTCAAAAATAAACCAATAATTCATTTAATCAATGCCCGGGCGTGGCCAGATTGCGCCGTGCGGAGGCAGAGACAGCGGTCGTGGGGACGTGAGCCGGGGAGGCGCGGCGGCACGCGCGGCGACTCACTCCAGGAAGATGGTCTCCTCGGCGGAGACGAAGAGCACGTCGCGGAGCTCGGGAACCCGCTCGAACAGCTGGCGGCCCTTCTGCTTCAGCCGGGCCTCGGTGAACCCCATCATGACGAGGTCGGCGGCGCTGGACTGCGCGGCCACCAGCCGCGGGAAGTCGACGTCTTCGTCCGTGGCGATGACCAGGACGTTCTTCTCGCTGATGAGCAGTCGTCCCTGTGCGATGCGTGCGTGCAGCTCCGCGGCGCGTTCGCTGACCTCACGGCGGGGGTAGGCGGCGAAGATGTTGATCTCGGCGCCGTGCCAGTCGGCGTGCCCCAGGAGGATGTAGGAGAGCAGGATCATGAGGTTGGCGTTGCGTGCGTCGTGCCAGGTGAGCCAGACGTGAATGGTCTTGCGAGCGCCGAAGAAGTTGTCGCCGTGGCGGAGGACGAGGCGGTTCATGTGGGGCACGCCGGCCATGCGTAGACCGTCGATGACCTCGTCCAGGACGTGAGGCTCATCGTGGCGTCCGAACTCGAAGAGGACGGTGTTGTTCTCCACGCCGGAGACGCCGGGCATCTGGAGGCTCTGGGCCAGGGCGGAGGCCATGGACGGGCTGATCATGGTGTCGACGTAGATGGCGCCTTTGCGGTCCTCCATCATCTGGATGAGCTGTTTCTGGACCCTGCGGCTCTCGGTGAAGCTGTCCCGCTCCAGCCGCCCCGGGATGTAGTGCAGGTAGGTGCCGAAGCCGTAGCGGTGGCACAGCCACTCCATGACCTTCACGGGGGAGGAGCGGTCGAACGTCCTGGGCGTGATTGTCACCACGCTGGGTCGCCAATCGACGGCCGGCATCTTCTGGAGACGGATCTGCAGGTAGCGCGTGGCCTGGGTCATGACGCCGTGGAAGATCGCCGCCAGGTCGTCGACGCCTACGCGGCTGCGCCGGATGAGGACGTAGAGGGCCGCCATGACCAGGATCGCCAGGATGGCGAACAGCAAGTCCATCTGCAGCATGAGGACGAAGCACATCACGGCGCCCAGCAGGCTCAGGTACCATTTCGAGCGGAAGCTGGGCCGGTAGGACGGCCGTGCGGCGAAGTGCTCCAGGAAGGAGATGGCGCACAGGGAGCCGTACGTGACCATGAAGAACATGGACACGATGCGGGCCACCATGTTCACCGAGCCCAGGAGGACGAACGCGAGGGCGATGACGGCGGTCACCATCGTGGCGTTGTAGGGCTCGTTGGCGTGGCCGCGCCCCCGGGCGAGGAACGGATTGGCGCGCCGCAGGGGCACGATGTCGTCGGTGCCGAGGGCCTGGAGCGTTCGCGGCGCCACCAGCACGGATCCGATGGCGGAGGACAGGGTGGCGGCCGCGAGGCCGATGGGGATGATGGGACCCCATACGGCGATCCGGCTCATGATCAGCTGGTCCGTGGCCAGCGCCTCCGGGTTGGCGGACACTGCCAGCTTCACCAGCACGAAGACGTAGACGACCATGCCCGTGAACGTCGCGGACATGACGCCCAGCGGGATCGACCGCCGGGGATTCGCCAGGTCCCCGGACAGGCCGACCCCGGCCGTCATGCCCGTGAACGCCGGGAAGCAGATGGCGAACACCAGGATGAACGGGTCCGCATTGGCGAGGGTTGAAGTCAGCGGAACTGTGGCGGGCCGCATGTCGGGTGGAGTGGAGCCCAGGAAGAACGCTCCGAGCGACATGGCGAGGATCGCCACCACGACCCATAGCGCCCGCACGCCCACGGCCGCCCCGCGGGTCAACGTCAGTATCAACAGCGCCACCGTGGCGGGCAGCGAGATCATCCGGGGATCGAACGCCAACCCCGTCCATTGCTGGAACGCTCCGGCCAGCGGTGTGAACGCCTGGGCGAAGGCGATCATGTAGAACGCCACCGAAATGGCCTGGGACAGGTAGAGCCCGATTCCGATGGCGCCGCCGATGGTGGAGCCGAAGGAGCGGGAGATGATGAAATACTCACCGCCGCCTTCCACCCTCCGGTTCGTGGCGATCTCCGCGATGGCCAGCGCGGTGGGCACAGTCACCATGTGGCCCAGGAGCACGACGAAGAGCGCGCCCAGGAGTCCGACGTTTCCCACGGCGTAGCCGAACCGCAGGAACATGATGGCGCCGAGGATGGTGCTGATGCTGGCCAGGAAGACGGGGCCGGTGCCGAAGCCGTGGCCCCGGGCGGATGCCTGGTGTTCCGCTGGCAGTGACATGGGCGGTCGATCAGAGGCGGATAACGCGTCCCGGGGGAGGCATCCGGAACGGGGACACGGGTCGAATATCTCGACCGAAGCGGCGCCGGACAACGTTGTCATGTTGCCGAATGCCCTGGACGTTCCGCGTCAGGTAGACGGTCCCTCCCTTGACGGGTCGGGGCATAACGACGTTTCGTTCGACACGCCGGCGGGTTGTCAGGATTCCTCGCCCAGCGCTTCGCGGATCCGCTCCTCCAGACGATCCAGGTTCCAGCCGGCCTGGTCGCGGATGATGGAGCGGATCATGGGCTCGAGGCGGTCGATGGTCTCCAGGATGTCGCCCAGGAGCTGACGTAGCTGTTGGGCCTCGCCGCCTTCGCTGACGGGCTCTGCGAGATCGCGGACGATCGCGGCGTCAGAGCGCGAGGCGACGAGCGGTTCGGCGACGTCGTCCACGTAGACCAGCGTGCGCCGGCCGCGACCCCGTCCGTCCTCGATGGGTTGAAGGGCGGTGACGCGGTCGGAACGGACGAACTTGCCGTAGCCGAGCGGTACGATGTGGCCGGAAACGATGCGCATGAATGCCTCTCTGTCACGCGGGGAACCGACGACGATGCATGTACATTGATTCGGGCCGCGCCGGGTGCCAATAGTGCATGCAGGATTCCCCTATGATTCGAGCGGCCGTGATCCAGGAGTGTCGTGCCATGCCCGCTGTCGTGACCATCGATTTCCATGTGACCTCGGAATGCAGCCAGGAGTGCCCGTACTGCTGGGGGCCGCAGGGGTACGAGGGGAAGGCGGTGGACACGCCGACGGCCCGGGCGATCGTCGAGCGGGTGGCCGAGCTGGGGGTGAAGCGGATCGTGTTCACGGGCGGCGACCCGCTGAAGCGGGCCGACGTCGGTGAGCTCATCGACCGGGCGCGGTATGTTGGGCTGGAGGTGGCGCTGTCCACCACCGGCGACGAGCTCACAAGCCCGTTCCTCGCGGCCCACGCCGCCTCCATCGACCTGGTCTCCCTGCCGCTGGACGGGCCGTCGGAGGAGGTGTCGAGCCGGACCAAGCAGCCCGGGCACTTCGGGGCGGTGATGGCGGCGCTGGACCTGCTGGCGGATTTCCCGGCCATCGATGTGAAGGTGGCCACGCCGGTGACGCGACTGAACCTGGATGCGGTGCCGGAGATCGTGGCGCTGCTTGAGCAACGTCGTCCAAGACAGCCGAACCGGTTGTTCTACAACGTGTTCCAGGCGTTTCCGCGGAGCATGAGCGACGTGGACTGGCCGGCGCTGATGGTGACGGCGGAGGAGTTCGCAGGGCTCCGCGAGCGGGTGGGCGACGCATCGTTTCCCATCAATTGGCTGAGCCACGAGACCCTCGACCGACTGTACGTCATGATCTTTCCGGATGGGAGGGTGACTGTCCCGTCCGGCGGAGGTTTCGCGGACTACGGGCCGGTGCTGGACGTGCGAGACCTGGACGCCCTGGTGTCCCGCACCGACTTCGACGCACCGAAACACGTGCGGCATTCACTGGGTTGGAGGCGGCGGTAACGGGTTCGGAGCCCGTCGTGTTGAACCGGAATGAACGGGAGGGAGCGATGGACGAAGAGCGTTTCAACATGGAGATCCGCAAGTTCCTCAAGACGTTCGGCGTCACGGCCCAGCGCAAGATCGAGGATGCCGTGCGGGACGGCGTTGGCTCGGGCCGGATCGAAGGCAATGAGACTCTCGCCGTGCGTGCCGTGCTCACCATCGAGGGGCTGCTGGACGAGCACGTGGTCGCCGGCGAGATCGCGCTGGAGTAAGCGGGATCGGCGTGCCGCGCTCCACTGTCCATCCGGCCGTGACCGGCGCGATCACGGCGGTCGCCCCGCCGTAGCCGCGAGTTGTGCCGGCTCACTCCGCTCGCAACGCCGCCACCGGGTCCGTGCGGGACGCGCGTCGCGCCGGCAGGTAGCCCGCGAGCAATGCCACGCCCAGGAGCCCGGCCGAGACCGAAACGAACGTGAACGGATCGGTCGCCGTCACGCCGAACAGCAGCGAGGCCATGAGCCGCGACAGGACGAGCGAGCCCGCGGCGCCGATGGCGATGCCAATCCCGGCCAGGAGGAGCGTGCGCAGCACGACGCGGCGGCGCACCTGGCCGGCGGACTCGCCGAGGGCCATGCGGATGCCGATCTCGGGCGTGCGCCGGCTGACGGAGAAGGCGAGTACGGCGTAGAGGCCCAGGGCGGCGAGGAAGAGGGCCGTGGCCGCGAAGCTGCCCAGGAGGGCGAGGGTGAAGCGGCGGGGCGACACGGCCTGGTCCACGACGTCGTCGAGGGTGTGGTAGTCGTCAGTGGGGATGGCCGGGTCGGCGGTCCGGATCGCGGCCTCGACGCCCCCGCGCAGCGAAGCCACGGGCAGCCGGGAGCGCACCACCATCTCCACGGCGGACATGTCCCACATCTGGGTGAACGGGAAGTAGATCTCTGCCGGCGAACCCTGTTCCAGGGAGCGGTGCCGCACGTTGCCGACGACGCCCACGATCTCCCACGCGTCGCCGCCGAGCAGGATCCTGTGGCCCAACGGGTCCTGGCCGGGGAAGAGGCCTTCGGCCGCGGTCCGGTTCAGGATCGTGACGCGCCGGGAGTCCTCCCGGTCATCCGCCGTGAAATAGCGCCCCGACACGAGCGGAATGCCCATGACCTGGATGTAGCGGTCATCGACGATGCGGGGGTACGCGCCCGGCGTCTGCCCCTGCTCGTATACCTCGCCTTCCACCCGGAAGCCCCAGCTCCGGTTGCGTCCCAGGGGCGTCGTGTCGGTGAGTCCGGCCGCTTCCACACCCGGCACGGCCTCGACCCGGCGGACGAGGGCGTCGTAGAAGGCAGCGCGAGCGGTGCGCGACGGGAAGCGTCGGTTCGTGTCCACGCGCCAGGCGACCGCTCCGTGAGGCTGGAAGCCCAGGTTGACATCCAGGACGTTCACGAAGCTGCGCAGCAGCAGGCCGCCGCCCACCAGCAGGATGAGGGCCAGGGCCACCTCCGCCACGACGAGGGTCTCCCGGGCCGCGACACCGCGCCGGCCGGCGCTGGATCCGCGACTGGTGTCGTTGAGCGTGGCGGCCTCGCCGGAACGGGCGACCTGGACCGCCGGCACGACGCCCATGAGCAGGCCCGCGGCCACGGCCATACCAAGCGTGAACAGGAGCACCGTGCCGTCGATGGAGACGGCACTGAGCATGGGGATGCGCACGGCGGTCGTGTGGGCGATGGCCCGTGTGACGCCGGCGGCGAGGGCGACCCCCACGATGCCGCCTCCAAGCGCCAGGACCAGGCTCTCGAGGGTGAGCTGGCGAACGAGGCGGTGGCGGTCCGCGCCCAGCGCACTACGGATGGCCATCTCCCGGCCGCGCTCGGGTCCGCGGGCCAGCAGCAGGTTGGACAGGTTGGCGCAGGCCACCAGCATGACGAGGCCGGCGGCCGCGGCCAGCAGGAAGAGCGCGGCGCGGAAACCTCCGGCGATCTGGTCGCGGAGCGGGGTCACCACGGCGCCGAGGCCCCAGCGCTCCGGTTGGGCCTCTTTGAGCTGCCCGGTCATCCGGTCGATATCCGCCTGAGCGCTCGCGACGGTGGCGCCGGGCTTCAAACGCCCGATCATGGCCAGGGTGTTTCCCTGGCGATCCGTCTGGTCGCTGATGGGGAACGGTATCAGGAAATCCACCCGTGAGCCCGGCACGAACGTGGACGAAAAGTCGAAGGACCGGGGCAACACACCCACGACCTGCGTGGGCACGCCGTTCAGGAGCAGGGCGCGGCCTACGACGGAGGGATCGCCGCCGAACTGCCGGATCCAGAAGCCGTAGGTGAGGATGATCGCGGGTGGCCCGCTCCAGGCACCTTCCTCTTCCACGAAATTCCGCCCCAATGTCGGTCGAACGCCGAGCACCTCCAGGAAGTCCCGGGCCACGCCCACGCCCACCAGCCGCTCCGGTTCCCCCGCCCCGGTCAGGTTGTAGCTCCGGTAATCGAAGAAGGCGTAATAGCCGGTCAGTCCATCGAACGAATGGTTCAGCGCCCGGTAGTCCCGCAGGTTGGACGTACGGGAGGTGACCGACGACATGCCGCCGCTGGCCCGGTGAGCCACCCACACCAGGCGTTCAGGCTGCTGGAAAGGGAGGGGCCGCAGGAGGAGCGGCCGCATGACGCTGAACACGGCCGTAGTCGCGCCCACGCCGAGTCCGATGATGATGGCCGCGAAGGCGATGAAGGACGCATCGCGGCGGAGGGAACGCAACGCGTAGCGAGTGTCCTGCGCCAGGGCTCTCAAGGGTTTCCCTTCCGCGGGCTGCGACCGGCCGGGGCTGCCGCGGCTGTGAACGGGAACGAGACGCCTGTCTTTGCCTGTTGGGACACCCGCAGGCAGCAAAGGGTTGGAGCACCGCCGTTGTCGGGGGCCGGCTCCCGCGAGACCTGCCTCACAAACGGTCGAGGAACGCCCGCACTGCTTTTTCAAAGTCGCTGGCCGCGTCCATGTGGACCACATGGCCGGCGTCGAGGGTCACGACGCGGGTGTTGCGGCGGCGCTCTCCCATCTGCCGGATGATGTCGGGGTCGGTGACGCGGCTGTCCCGGCCCCGAACGACCAGGGCCGGGCAGTCGCTCGCGAGCCAGTCGGCCCAGTGATCCCCACCTAGGCCCGCCTGCGAGGCCACCATGTCGCGTGGTTCGAAGGCGAGGCGCCAGCCGCCGGGCGTCTCGCGAAAGGATGGCTCGAGATACGGGGCGAAACGCGGCCCAAGCCGTTCCTCCAGCGCCTCCCTGCTCGGGAACACGCCGCTCCAGGGCAACACGAACGACGCGTCGTCCGAAACAATGGTGCCGATCTCCTCGATGATGAGCCCGCGTACGCGTTGGGGGTGGCGGGCGGCGAACTGGTAGGCGTTGACGCCTCCCAGGGAATTGCCCAGAAGGACAGCGTCGTGCAAACCCAGATGTTCGTAGAGGGCCTGGAGATCGCCCAGGTAATCATCCCGGCCATAACTCGGGGCGTGATCCGAATGGCCGTGCCCACGCTGGTCCGGCGCGATGACGCGCCAGGCGGGGGCTAGCGCCGCGGCGAGAGGCTCGTACGTCACGCCCTCCATCCAGTGGGCGTGTAGCGCGATCAGCGGCGCGCCCGACCCGCCGGCATCGAGGTAGGAAAGGCGAAGGCCGTCGTTCTGATAGTCGTGTCTTTTCATGGGTGCGTGTTGGTATCCGGCGCGAGCGGGAAGCTGTCCGCCTAATCCTTGAAGCGGCGCTCGAGCTCGTCGAACCAGTTGAACAGGATGCGCAGGTCGGGCAGGAACGTCGGCCAGTCGGTGGCGCTGACGGACAGAAGCGCCTGTCGGCCGTCGGGCGTGATGTCGTAGCCCTTGCCGTAGGGCAGGCCGACGCCGAAGACCGAGGCCACCGTCCACACGGGCTCGGGAGCGCCGGGATCCGGATCCATCGGTACGCGCAGAATCGTGACCGACCATGCGGTCCGGGCGGTTCGGTAGAAGAAGAGCTCGCGGCCATCGGAGCGCCAGAGCGGTCCCATGCCACCTTCGTGCGACACCTGGCGTGTCTCGTCGAGTGCGGGATAGGGGCTGAGGTAGACCTCGTACCTGCCTGATCGGTCCGATGCGTAGGCGAGCCACCGGCCGTCGGGCGACAGCGACGGATGCAGCTGGGTGCCCGGCCCTTCGACGAGGGGGGTGGGCCTCTCATCCCCTGCCAGCGGCAGGAGCCAGATGTCGTAGTCGGCCTCGGGCGAGGCCTGGCGCTGGACGATGAGGCCTTCGCCGCCG
>JARRJS010000093.1:0-11750 GCA_037388885.1 Gemmatimonadota bacterium | reverse complement strand
TGCGCGCGCAGCTTGCCGCCCGGCCGAACATACTTTCGCGCCAGACGACGCAGCACCTCGGCACGATACGTGGGCCGGTACACGTCGTTTCGGCCGCTCATCACGTAGATGGGACACGCGTCGTTGCAGGTCTGACACGCCACGCAGTAGTCCGTCGACAGCAGCAGAGGCTGAAGGAACGTCCAGTTGTTCTCCCGCGTGAACAGCTTCTTCAGCCCCGCCTCGAACCGGTCCACGTAGGCCTGCTTCTCCTGCTCGCTCTCGGGTTGCGGCAAGCTCAGCGCGACCACGCCGTCCAGGTTGCAGACCATCCGCTCGCGGGCTTCCGGCTTGATCTCCTTCCACTCCGGCTGCTCGTCCAGCTTGTCGTATGGCGGAGGGAGTGGTGGAAGATCATGCACGTTCACCGGCGACAGAACCTCGTCGCCTCGCTCGCCGATGTCGCGAACCCGCACCCGGGCCGTCATTTCTCCACCTCTTCCGTCGCCAGTTCCACCCAATCCTTGACCCCATCGCCCTTCAGGTGCGGCGCCGACCACGTCACTGGTTGCTTCAGCAGCTCCAGCACCTCCTTCTCCATGTGGGACCCGGCCGCCATCGGCTCATCGTCCCAGCGCACCTCGTGGTACGTGAAGTACTTGGCCACGAAATGCATCATCTGGGTGAACGGGAGATATGCCAGAAAGGCCAGCGTCACCACCACGTGCGCGGCCAGCAGGCCCGGAAGCGCGACGCTCGCCTCGCCACGGATCAGCCTGCCCGCGAACCCTGCAACCTCACCACCGAAGTCCGGGACCGTCAGCACCGCCAGACCGCCCGTCACGAAGACGGCCAGCACAAACAGCAGGTTGAAGTAGGCCACCCTGCTGGTCATCGCGCGCAGATCCCACCGCGCCAGCCGGCTCACCCACAATCCCAGTGCCCCCAGGGCGCCCAGACCGCAACCCACCCCCGCCAGCACCGGAAGCCACGAATGAAAAAGCAATGCACCCGCCCCCCCTGCGCCCGCCGCCGTCAGCAACCCGCCCACGCCCAGCACCACCCCCGCCACTACCAACAGGTACAACCCCACATGGAACGGGAACGAGAACCACCACACCTTCCGGTTGTGCTCCCACAACGCCTTCAGGAAGACGATCTCCTTCCCCATGTACAGCAGCTCACCCACCAGCGACTCTTCCCGGGGCTGCTTCCACCACTCGTACGTTTCAAAGTAGGAACCTCCGTAACGACTGCGCGTTCCTTCCTTCGGCACCGGCGCCAACTCCCAGCGCAGGTGCACCGGCAGCCGGGCAATCCTCACACTCCTGCCCAAAAAACCAGCCAGGAACACCGCTAACAGACCGTAACAGAGTATCAGGAGCACCAGACCGGACATTGCTCTGCCTCTCTTCGGGTCACAGCGGCCCGTTTCACTTCCGAAACCACATCGCCGGGCCCGGCGTATTGTGGCGTTTGTCACAAATAGCTTGCGTCAACTGATTACCCTCGTCAAGGGTCGGCTCCTCCGGCACCTCGGTCGCGGGGTCCACAATGGGCCCTGGAAGCGACGGCTTCGGAAGCCGAGCTCCCCTTCTGGCGTCTAGGTTTCTGCCGGGTGTTCGAGCGTCGCCGTCCGGCCGACAAGCATAAAGAGCAGGAGCTTGCCGACTCGAATGGTACCGCGTCGGTGCCGGCGAAAGCCTAGTTAGAGGTTTGGCACGCGCGTGAGCCACCGGAACGGGGGCTGCGTGGAGGGTGTGGGCGGAGTGCAGATCAGTGCTGACCGAGCTCACCAAGTACGCGTCTGATCAGGCCATGCGCGACAGGATCATGACCATGGCCACCGGCGAGAGCGCTCTGGGCAACCTGCCCAGCTTCCCGAGCTGGATGACGAGCGCCGATGATCCCCGTTCGTGCAGGACTTCGAGCGGGTCGGCGAGGCCTGTGGATCGTGAGAGTCTTGACCTGTCCCCGAATCTGTTCCATTTTTCACAATACCCTGCCCCCGCCCGCGGAGTGGGTCCGACGGCCTTTCTTCTTTTCGGTGATGAGGAGCAAACGTGGTGCGACTGCGGCGAGTAGTGCTCGAGCGCTTGATCCGGTACTACCGGTATCTGGTGGAGCTGTATGCGAAACAGCCGTTGGAGACCATCACGAGCGCCAAGCTGGGTGCGGCGCTGGATGTGGATCCCAGCCAGGTGCGGAAGGACTTTGGAGCGGTGGGGTTGTCGGGTGTGAGTCGGGTGGGTTATCAGGTGTGCGAGGCGTGCCGGATCATCAGGATGGAGCTGGGGTTCGATCAACCGTACTCGGCCGTGCTGGTGGGCGTCGGGCATCTGGGCAACGCGCTCTTGAACTACTCCGGCTTCGACCGCTACGGCTTGAAGATCGTGGGCGCCTTCGACGGGGACCGGGCGAAAGTGGGGCAGGTGGTGGGAGGCCACAAGGTGCACTCGGTCCATCACCTGAAGGCGTTCATCGAGGCGAACGGCGTCGAGGTGGCCATCCTCACCACGCCGGTGGAAGTGGCCCAGGGCCTGGCGGAGCTCACCGTCGCCGCCGGCGTCAAGACCATCTGGAATTTCACGCCCACCAGGCTTGCGGTGCCCAAGGGCGTCCTCACCCGTAACGAGCATATCTCCGTCGGCCTTGCCCAGATCGCCTACCACCTGAAGACGGGGAACGGGGAGCGCCGGGCCAGGCTACAGCGGGAATCCGAGAAAGGCGAGTCGTGCTGCGGCGATTCTGGCCGTCCGGCCCAGGTCATCACGGACGTGCCGTCGGGCGCCGGGACCGACTGACCCCGCCGGCTCCTGCGCCGGCGGGAGCGCCCCGGCGTCGATTCGTGACGCTTCTCCCGAATCCTCTTGACAACCTCACCCAGACTCCCCTACACTGAATCTGTGATTATCGTCTCGATTAATATTTGTATGGTGGTTCCTTTTCATCTGGGTTGTGTGACGTTTTTCACAGTTTCGAAACCTCTACGCGCGCCACGCTCGCGCGGAAAGGAAGGGACAGCATGCCGAGCTATGTGATCCCGGACAAGTGTGACGGGTGCAAGGCGCTGGATAAAACCGCCTGCCAGTACATTTGTCCGAACGACCTCATGGTTCTCGACAAAGAGATCATGAAGGCGTACAACCGGGATCCACAGATGTGCTGGGAGTGCTACAACTGCGTGAAGATCTGCCCGAACCAGGCGATCGAGGTGCGCGGTTACGCCGACTTCGTGCCGATGGGTGCGAGCGTGACGGCGATGCGGAGCTCCGAGGACATCATGTGGACGATCCAGTTCCGGGACAAGGAGATCCGGCCCAAGCGCTTCAAGTTTCCCATCCGCAGGGGAGTGGCGGAGGGTCAGGCGGACCCGTTCGGTCATTTCTCGACGGGTGATGACGACATCCACAGCCCGACGCTCATGTCGGAGCCGGAAGGACTCAACACAGAGCATGGTCCCCTGAAGTTCGACAAGGTCCCGACGCTCTGATTCGGAGGGGTCTCAAACGGAACCTTCCTCGGAGAGAGGACGCGCAAGGAGACGGAAGACAATGGCGGATTTCGAAACAGTAGTCGTCGAGACCGACCTCCTGATTTGCGGAGGGGGTATGGCCGCCTGCGGGGCGGCCGTAGAGGCGTCGTACTGGGCCAAGCAGAACGGCCTGAAGGTGACGCTGGTCGACAAGGCGGCCATGGACCGGTCCGGCGCTGTGGCCATGGGCCTTTCGGCCATCAACCAGTACGTGGACCTGAACAGCGGCAAGAACACCCTGAAGGACTACTGCGACTACGTGCGCAACGACCTGATGGGGATCACGCGTGAAGACCTGGTGGCGAGCATTGCGCGCCACGTGGACGACACGGTGCATCTGTTCGAGAAGTGGGGTCTGCCGATCTGGAAGGACCAGGAAGGCAACTACGTGCACGAGGGCCGTTGGCAGCTGATGATCAACGGCGAGTCGTACAAGGTGATCGTGGCCGAGGCCGCGAAGAACGCCCTGGCGGCGGCGGGCGGGGAGTACTACGAGCGCGTGTTCATCACGCACCCGCTGATGGATGGCAACAAGTGCGTGGGCGCCGTCGGCTTCAGCGTGCGCGAGAACAAGGTCTACGTGTTCAAGGCCAAGGCCGTGATGGCGACGATGGGCGGCGCGGTGCACGTGTTCAAGCCGCGCTCCGTGGGTGAGGGCTTCGGCCGCTCCTGGTACCCGCCGTTCAACTCGGGCGCCAGCGCCTTCTTCACGCTGTACGCCGGTGCCGAGATGACGTGCCAGGAAGTGCGCTTCATCCCGGTGCGCTTCAAGGACGCGTACGGCCCGGTGGGCGCGTGGTTCCTGCTGTTCAAGTCGCTGGCGACGAATGCGCAGGGCGACAACTACATGCAGACCAACGCGGCGGAGCTGGACAAGTGGGAGCCGTACGGCAAGGTGAAGCCGCGCCCGGCCAACATCCGCAACTGGCTGATGATGCTGGATGTGATGGACGGCAAGGGCCCCATTTACATGCAGACGGCGGACGCGATCAAAAAGATCGCGGACGAGTCTCCCGACGAGAAATCGGCGCAGCGGAAGCTGAAGGAGCTGGAGGCCGAGGCGTGGGAGGACTTCCTGGACATGACCATCTCCCAGGCGATTCTGTGGGCCGCGACGAACACCGAGCCTGAGAAGAAACCGTCGGAGATCATGGCCTGCGAGCCGTACTTCATCGGTTCCCACTCCGGCGCGTCGGGCGCCTGGGTCTCGGGTCCCGAGGACCTGCAGACGGGGGACACCAAGGGCGATTACTTCTGGGGTTACGCCAACATGACTACGGTGGACGGCCTGTTCGCCGCGGGTGATGCGTCCGGCGCCTCCAGCCACAAGTTCTCGTCCGGCTCGTTCACGGAAGGCCGCATCGCCGGCAAGTCGGCCATGGCCTACATCGTGGACCACAATGAAGCGCCCGCCGTGGACGATAGCCAGGTCGAGGCCCTCAAGGCGGAGATCCTCAAGCCGCTGGAGACGTACGAGCAATTCAAGGGCGCCACGACGTCTCCCGAGGTCAATCCCAACTACATCCGGCCGCGCCAGTTCATGTATCGGTTGCAGAAGATCATGGACGAGTACGCCGGCGGCGTGTCGACGCAGTTCACGACCAACGCCATGCTCCTGCAGAAGGGCGAGGAGCTGCTGGGTTACCTGCACGAGGACGCCGATCATCTGGCGGCCGAGAACCTCCACGAGCTCATGCGAGCCTGGGAGGCGGTGCACCGGACGTACCAGGCCGAGGCCCACATGCGCTCCATCGAGTACCGCGAGGAGACGCGCTGGCCCGGCTACTACTTCCGTGCCGACAAGCCGGCCATCGACAACGACAACTGGCTGGCCTTCTGCAACTGCAAGTTCCACAGCGACACGGGCGACTGGGAGATGATCAAACGCCCGGTGAAGTACATCACGCAGTAGATGTTCGCCGCTCGTGGGCCGGGCGCGCCGCTGGTGGGCTCGCCCGGTCCCCGCGGTCACGAGACACGGGAAACGGGGCGCCGGATGCCGGATGTGCCACAGACCTGCCGCTACTGCGGCTCGCAGCTGAAGAAGTGGCGTGTGCCGGACGGCGCCAGCTGGATCGAGGAGTATTTCCTCGTCTGCTTCAACGACGAGTGCTCCTACTACAAGGATGGCTGGACGTGGATGTGGGAGCAGTACCGACAGCGGGCCTCGTACCGGTTCGCCGTCAACCCGACCAACGGCACAACGCTGATGATCCCGGTCTGGTCGGAGACGGCCACCCGGAACCTGATCATAGAGGAGCGGGAGGAGGAGGACGGATGAGCGAGCCAACCACTCCACTGGGGGACCAGCGTCGCAAGCTGGAGGAGAAGATCCTCTCCGATTACCCCCGCCTGGGCCCGGATGACCGGTTTCGTTTCTCGTGCCACCCCGGCCGGGCATGCTTCAACCACTGCTGCAGCGACGTCAACATCTTCCTTTCGCCCTACGACGTGCTGCGCCTGCGTCGGCGTCTCGGCATGGGCTCGAAGGAGTTCCTGGAGCAGCACACCATGCTGCCCATCCAGGCGGACATGCGGACGCCGGTGGTCATGCTGCGCATGGGGGACGATGAAGCCAGGAACTGCCACTTCCTGACGGAGGCTGGCTGCAGCGTCTATCTGGACCGACCGTGGCCGTGCCGCATGTACCCGCTGGGCATGGCATCCCAGAAGGACACGCCCGACGGCTGGCAGGGTGACCGCTTCTATTTCCTGATGCAGGAGGGCGGCTGCCTGGGCTACGAGAACGCCCGGGAGTGGACGGTCCGGGATTGGATCGAGGACCAGGGCGTGGGCGAGTACGACGCGTGGGGCGAGGCGTTCAAGGAGCTGGCGCTGAACGACTTCTTCGAGAAGGGCGGCGAGCTGACGCCCGAGAAGATGGAAATGTTCTACATGGCGTGCTACGACCTGGACAAGTTCCGCCGTTTCGTCTTCGACACCACGCTGCTGGAGAAGTTCGATGTGGATGAGGACTTCGTGGAAGAGATGCGCTACAGCGATGAGGCGCTGTTGCGCTTCGGCTTCCTCTGGGTCCGCTTCAGCCTGTTCGGGGAGAAGACGATGAAGATCCGCGGCGATGCCGCCGAGGCCGCGCGCCAGATGCTGGAGAAGCGAACCATTCCGAGCCGGAAGCCGGCCAGATCGGCGCAGGGAGAAACGCGATGAGTGGAAACGGACGGCGGGGCACGGTCCTCGTCATCGGTGGCGGCATCAGCGGCATCACAGCGGCGATCGAAGCGTCGGAGGCGGGCGCCAGCGTGGTGCTGGTAGAAAAGGAGCCGTTCCTGGGCGGGCGGGTCGCGCGCTTGTACGAATACTTCCCGAAGCTGTGTCCGCCCACATGCGGGCTGGAGATCAATCTGCGCACGATCAGGAGAAGCCCGAACATTCGCTGTCTTACCCTGTCGGAGGTGGTGAAGATCGAGGGGGAGGCGGGCCACTACACGGCGACGGTCCGGCGCAACCCGCGCTTCATCAACGAGAAGTGCACGGCGTGCGGCGCCTGCGTGGACGCGTGCCCCGTGGAGCGGTCCGACGAGTTCAACCTGGGCATGGGTAAGACCCGGGCGGTGTACCTGCCGTTCGAGGCTGCCTACCCGTTCCGGTTCGTCATCGACGGCGAGGTCTGCCCGGGCGAGAAGTGCGCCAAGTGCGTTCCGGCCTGCCCGTACGATGCCATCGAGCTGACGATGCAGCCCGAGACGCTGGAGTTGGAGGTCCAGGCCGTGATCTGGGCTACGGGCTGGAACCCGCCCGACGCGACACAGTTCGAAGGCCTGGGCTTCGGCACGCACAGCAACGTCATCACGAACGTGATGATGGAGCGGCTGGCGGCGCCGGGCGGCCCGACGGGCGGGCGCATCCAGCGGCCTTCCGATGGAGCCGACATCAGCTCCATCGCATTCGTCCAGTGTGCGGGCTCCCGGGATGAGAAGTACTTCAAGCAGTGCTCGGGCGTCTGCTGCATGGCGTCGTTGAAGGAAGCGCGCTACGTGCGGGCGCAGTACCCGGACGCGCAGATCTACGTGTTCTACATCGACATCCGTGCGCCCGGCCGGCAGGAGGACTTCTACGCCGCCTCGCAGAAGGACGACAAGCTGTCCCTGATCAAGGGCAAGGTGGCGAAGATCACGGAAGTGGACGGCGTGGTGGAAGTGGAGGCGGAGGACACGCTCAACGGCGAGCGGGTCAGGCAGAAGGTCGACCTCGCGGTCCTGGCCACGGGCATGATCCCCAACGGCATCGGCGCCACGCAGTTGGAGCGCGGTCCGGGAACCGACGACTACGGCTTCCTGACCACCGAGGATCAGTCCGGCATGCTGGTCGCCGGGTGTGCCAGGCGGCCCGTGGACGTGGCGGCATGCGTGCGCGACGCGACCAGCGCCGCGGTCAAGGCCCTGCAATTCTGCGTGGAGTGAGGCTTTGGACAAGAAAGCTGCGGTATACATCTGCCGGGGATGCGACATCGGTGATTCCGTGGACGTGAACGCCCTGACGGAGCTCGCAACGGGCGAGATGGGCGTTGCCCTGTGCAAGGATCACGAGTGCCTCTGCGGCGAAGCCGGGCGCGAGCTCATCCGGCAGGACATCCAGGACGGCGTGAACACCCTGGTCGTTGCTGCATGCTCGCCCCGGGTCATGGAGGACGTTTTCGCGTTCGAGGGCGTCCAGACGGAGCGGGTGAACCTGCGAGAGCACGTGGTGTGGAGCCACGCGCCCAACGACGAGGACACCCAGATGCTCGCCCAGGACTACCTGCGCATGGGCATCGTACGGGCCGACAAGGCCGAGCTGCCTGAGCCCCTGGACGAGGAGATCGACAAGACGATCCTCGTCGTCGGTGGCGGCGTGGCCGGCATGAGCGCGGCCCTCGACGCGGCGCGTGCGGGGCACGACGTCGTGCTGGTGGAGAAGGAGGACCGCCTGGGTGGCTGGATGAACAAATTCGCACGGCAGATCGCTCACGCGGCACCGTACGGAGAGCCGAGGCCTTCGGACATCGAGGATCGTATCGCCCAGGTGCAGGCCAACGACCGCATCGCGATCCACACCTCCACGACCATCGAGAAGATCAGCGGACAACCGGGCCAGTTCGATGTCTCGCTGAAGAACGGCACGGGCACAACCATGCGGGTCGGGGCCATCGTCCAGGCAACGGGCTGGAAGCCGTACGACGCTTCCCGCCTCGGGCACCTGGGCTATGGCAGCTCGCCGGACGTGATCACGAACGTCCAGATGGAGGAGATGATCGCCGCCGGGCAGATCCGCCGGCCCAGCGATGGCCAGGCCCCGCGCCGCATCGCGTTCATCCAGTGTGCGGGCTCCCGGGATGAGAACCACCTGCCATACTGCTCCGCGGTCTGTTGCCGCGTGACCATGAAGCAGGTGCTGGTGGCCCGTGAGCTGGATCCGAACGTGGAAGCGTACGTCCTCTACAAGGACATCCGCACGCCCGGCCAGTACGAGGATCTCTACCGCCGGGCCCAGGAGGACAGCGCCGTATTCTTCACCAAGGCGGACGTGACCGGCGTGGACACGACGGACGGCCACCTGGTGGTGCAGGCCGAGCACTCGCTACTGGGCGATGCCATCCAGGTGGAGGCCGACCTGGTAGTGCTGGCCACCGGCATGGTGCCGCGGGCCGCGGACGGCGAGGCGATCCGACGCTACGTGGACGCCAAGGCGATCGTGGCCAAGGGCGAGGCCGGTGCGCAGCTCGAGGGAGCGAAGAAGACCGTGGAGGAGCTGCAGTACCTGGAAGGCGCCGGCATCCTGAATCTGGAGTACCGGCAAGGACCCGACCTTCCCATGCTGAAGTACGACTTCCCGGACTCGCACTTCATCTGCTTCCCGTATGAGAGCCGGCGCACCGGCATCTACGCAGCGGGCTGCGTGCGCGCGCCCAACGACTCCCAGACGGCGCGGGAGGACGGGTCGGGCGCGGCGCTCAAGGCCATCCAGACGGTGGAGCTGGCCGGCAAGGGCCAGACGGTCCACCCGCGGTGGAACGACATGTCGTACCCGTCGTTCTTCCTGCAGCGTTGCACCCAGTGCAAGCGCTGCACGGAGGAGTGCCCGTTCGGCACGCTGAACGAGGACGTGAAGGGCACGCCGCAGCCCAACCTCACGCGCTGCCGCCGTTGCGGCATCTGCATGGGCGCGTGCCCGGAGCGGATCATCTCCTTCAAGGACTATTCGGTAGAGATCGTCTCCTCGATGATCAAGGCGGTGGACATCCCCGACGAGTTCGAGGAGAAGCCGCGCCTGCTGGGGTTGCTGTGCGAGAACGACGCGTACCCGGCCCTGGACACGGCCGGCCTGAAGCGGATCCAGCACTCGGCGAACATCCGGTTCATTCCGGTGCGCTGCCTGGGTTCCGTGAACGTGGTCTGGGTGGCCGACGCACTGGCGCGCGGGTTCGACGGCGTGCTGCTGGTGGGCTGCAAGTCCGGCGACGACTACCAGTGCCACTTCATCCGCGGCAGCGAGCTCATGCAGACGCGCAGCCACAACATCCAGGAGAAGCTGAAGCAGCTCGCGCTGGAGGAGGAGCGGGTCCGTCTCGAGCAGCTGTCCATCAACGAGTTCGAGCGGTTGCCGGAGATCATCAACGAGTTCGCGGCCCAGATCGACGAGATCGGGTTGAACCCGTTCAAGGGATTCTGAGGAGGTCGTCAGGACTTCTGGGGGAGCGAGGGAGGATGCCTGAAACCCAGCTTCTACAGCCCGACCGGGACTTCATCGACGCCGTCATCGCAGGCGGCGGTGGAGACCTGAAGAAGTGCTTCCAGTGCGCCACGTGTTCGGTGGCGTGCGGGCTGTCCACGGACCACGCGCCGTTCCCACGCAAGGAGATGCACTGGGCCCAGTGGGGTCTCAAGGACCGGCTCATGGCCGACGCCGATATCTGGCTCTGCCACCAGTGCAACGACTGCTCCAACCGCTGCCCGCGGCAGGCGCGTCCCGGAGACGTGCTGGCGGCCGTGCGGCGCCAGGCCATTCAGCACTACGCGGTGCCCCACCGGTTTGCGGCCTGGGTGAACGACCTCAGGATGCTGCCCATCATGTTCCTGGTCCCGGCGGTGCTGCTGGCGGTGGCGCTGCTGTTGCGGGACCCGCTGGCTGCAGCCCTGGGCACGGGGCAGCCCGACGCGTTCTACGCCGAGTTCTTCCCGCACTGGCTGCTCATCAGCTTCTTCTCGTTTTTCGTGGGCCTTGCGCTATTGGGGGCCATCGTGGGGGTCGTGCGCTTCTGGAGGGCCATGAAGGAGGCCGACACGGCGTCGGGCCTGACGACGCCCGCTGCGGGCATCGTGCCCAGCATTCTGGTCGCGCTGGGCTCCATCTTCTGGCACGACCGCTTCCGGGAATGTGAGACCCGGCGTTCGCGGCACTGGACGCATCTGCTGGCCTTCTACGGGTTCCTGGCCCTGTTCATCACGACGGCGTGGGCGGTCATCGACCTGTACGTGATGCCGTTGTTGGGCGTGGCGTCCGCCTACCCGTTCGATCTGACGCACCCCATGAAGTTCGTGGCGAACGCCGGGGCCCTGCTGTTGATCGTGGGCTCCGGAAAAGCCATCTGGGACCGGTCGAGGGGCGGTGATACGATGGAGATCAGCACGGCCTTCGACTGGATCTTCGCCTGGCTGCTGCTGGCCATCGGCGTCACCGGCGTCGTTATCGAGATCCTCCGGTTCGCCGCCCAGCCGGACCCGGGGCCAGGATTCGTGACCACGGCGTACGCGCTGTATTTCATCCACCTGGTGCTCGTCTTCGGTCTGCTGGTCTACCTGCCGTACTCGAAGTTCGCCCACGTCTTCTACCGGACGGTGGCGCTGGTTTACGCAGAACGCACGGGCCGGACACGCAACGGCCGCCTGGTGGCGGCCCCGTCCGGCGCATGAGCGATACGGGACGCATGACATCTCACGCGAAAAGGGAACGGACATGTCTCAGCTAGTCAGCCCGCACGGGAAGGAAAAGAAGCTCAAGCCTCTGCTCCTCGAGGGGAAGGAGCTGGCGGAAGCACAGAAGAAGGCGGCGACGCTGCGGCAGATCCCCATCACGTCCCGGGAGACCGGGGACGCCATCATGATGGGCATCGGCGGCTTCACCCCGCTGGACGGCTTCATGGGTCACGACGACTGGAAGGGCTCCGTCATCGACATGCAGATGAGTGATGGCACCTTCTGGCCCATCCCCGTGACGCTGTCGGCGTCGCAGGAAGACG
>JARRJS010000092.1:0-18592 GCA_037388885.1 Gemmatimonadota bacterium | reverse complement strand
GGGACAGTATGAGAGCTGGATCGAGTCGGTGAACGACAACCCGGTGTTCATGGACTTCGAGTCCAACGGCCTCGTAGGCATCTGGGAGCTCGCCACCGATCCGGCCCGCCAGGCCCAGTTGCAGGACGCGTTCGACACGTACGCCGAGGCGCACGGCATCAGCCTGCTGGCGGCGGGACCCATCGTCAGCAACTTCGCGAACGGCGATGAAGGCTGGACTTACGACGACTACTATGGCGCTGAGCATACGCCGCAGTTCGCCGTCGAGGACGGCTATTTCGGCGGATACATTGTGGGCGACGAGGGGGTGGTCAGCTCCGAAGTCTTTATGTCGGGCCTTCGCTTCGTGGCACCCAGCAAGTTCCTGGGCGACAAGACGCCCTATGCCGGCGGTACGCTCGAGTACTACCTGTGGTTCTCACCGGATCCCTTCGACTTCAGCACCGGCCTGCCGGGATTCTGGGCAAGCCTGTGGGAGTTCGCCGACATCGTCAGCGAGAACGGTAACCTGATGTACAGGCCGGCCAACTCGGATGGCGTCCCGGATCCCTCGTTTCGGCCGGGGAACTACAACCATTCGCCGCCAAAACTGTTCGTGATCAATCTCAAGGCCGGCGTCCAGGATGGGAGCGATGGCACTGTGCCGGGCGAGTGGTTCCGCTGGGACGGGACTCCGGCCACGGACGCGGACATCTGGATGTCCATGGCCAGCATCGATGCCATCAGAATCTGGGGGAACTACCTCGAGAATTACCGGGATGCCCTCGCCCTGGACAAAGTGGAGCTGAAGGCGCCGCAGACGACTCCATAGGCCGCGAGCTGACGCTTGCGTGCACCCGGGGCTGGACGGAATCGCCCGCGCCCGTTTCGGCGTGGGCGATTCTGCGTCATGCATTCTTCGGCAGCTCCTCCCACTCCCACCACACCAGCCCGATGATGATCAGGTCGAGGACGGTGAGGCTGGCGAGGCCGTAGGAGGGCTGGTGCTGGAGCCGGTAGATCTGGTAGAGCACGAACAGTCCCAGGAAGACCAGAGCGATGGGGAAGACCCACCGCTTCTCGCGGATGAGGCCACCCACCAGGGCGATCTTGATGACGCCGTGCACCAGCAAATAGGCGGCGGCGAAGTGCACGGTGGAGGCGCCGATGTGGTGCACGGCGCGGATGAGCAGGTTGGCGACGAAGTCGTGTGGGTCTTCCGACAGCTCGTGCTGCGTCAGCAGCCGCACCAGGCGGCTGACGCCCTGCTTGCCGAAGCTGAGAAGCAGCACGCCGCCGGCAGTCTCCAGCACCCCGTCGATCCCTTTCAGGATGACGGCGAGCTGGAAAAAGCGATGTCGCCAGTGCCGCCTGTTCCGGCCCGTTCTGGTTGCCGTTGATTCCGGTTCGTCCACGTCCGCACCCGTCTGCTCGGCCTGCGCCGGGCAAGGAGGCCGCCCTGTCATTCACCCTCGCGCCGTGACGCCGTGCAAGAAGCCTTCCCGGAAGGATGGCACGATGGTTGTTGCAGCAGATAGCTGTGGACCAGGCATCACGGCCGGACTCCGCGGAACCCGGACGAGCACGGGAGGACGACGCATGAAGATCGGAATCATCGGAGCAGGGAACATCGGCGGCACGCTGACGCGGCGCTTCCGGCAGCTGGGGCACGACGTCTACGTGGCCAACTCCCGGGGTCCCGAGACACTGAAGGACCTGGCGAAGGAGACCGGCGCCACGCCGGTGACGGTGCGCGATGCCGCACGCTCGGGCGAGGTCGTCGTCGTGACGATCCCGGAGCGGGCCATCGCGGACCTACCCGAAGACCTGTTCGACGGCGTGGCCGACGACGTGGCCGTCGTGGACACGGGCAACTACTATCCGCGGCAGCGGGACGGCCGCATCGAGGCCATCGAGGACGGCATGACGGAGAGCGGCTGGGTGTCCAGCCGGCTGGGCCGGCCGGTGGTGAAGGCGTTCAACAACATCCGGGCGCAGCACCTCATGGAAAACGGCCGGCCGAAGGACGATCCCGACCGTATCGCGCTGCCCGTGGCGGGCGACGACGAGGCCGCGAAGAAGGTCGTGATGGGGCTGATCGACGACCTGGGCTTCGACCCCATCGATGCCGGCCGCCTGGACGAGTCGTGGCGCCAGCAGCCGGGCACGCCGGTCTACGTCGCGAACCTGGACGCCGACGGCGTTCGGCGTGGCCTGAAGGAGGCCGAGCCGGAGCGAACCCCCGCGTTCACCGGTACGGTGGAAAGCCCGGGGACCTTCACGGAGCCGGAGTAGGCTTGCTGCGCTCGCCAGGAGGCTCGCCTTCGGCTCGCGAGGACGCCGGCCTTCGGCCGGCTAGGATGGGCCCTTCGGGCCCTAGGACGCGGCCTGCGGCCGCTAGGTGGCGCCCCCAAACCGGAGCGTGCGGCCTAGCCCGCGAAGCGGGCGTCCTAGCGAACGAAGTGAGCGTCCTAGCCTGGCTCAGCCAGGCATCCTAGCGAGCCGAAGGCGAGCGTCCTGGTCTATGTCATTGCGCTGCCGCACCGAGGTGCGCGACTTTACACGGTCCCCGTCGATCCCCTGAGCCCGACTCACAAATGAAACGATTCCGGTTGCCGCACCCGTTGGTGCTGCTGGTGGGTGGCGTCGCGCTGGCGGCGGTGCTGACGTACGTGTTGCCGGCGGGCCAGTACCAGCGGCGGCAGGACGCGGCCACCGGACGCAGCGTAGTGGTGCCGGGCACGTGGCACCGGGTGGCGGCGGCGCGGGTGACCCCGTTTCAGGCCGTGGTCGCGATTCCGCAGGGCATGGTCGACGCGGGCGACGTCATCTTCTTCGTATTCCTGATCGGGGGCGCGTTCGCGGTGGTGGACCGCACCGGAGCGCTGCGCCGGTCGCTGCAGCGGCTGGTGCGGTTCCTGGGGCACCGGGAGCACCTGGTGCTGCCCATCGCCTGTCTCGCGTTTGCGACGGCGGGCGCGTTGGAGAACATGCAGGAGGAGATCATCGCGCTGGTGCCGGTGCTGCTGCTGCTCATGCGCGGGCTGGGCTACGACCGGCTCACGGCGGCGGCGGTGAGCCTGGGTGCTGCGGCCGTCGGCTCCGCGTTCAGCCCGGTGAACCCGTTCCAGGTGGGCATCGCCCAGAAGTTGGCGGGCCTGCCGCTGTTGTCGGGTGGGCTTTTCCGCAGCGTGTTCCTCGTGCTGGCGGTCGCCCTCTGGATCGCCGGCACCATGCGCTACGCGGCTCGCACGCGGGTGGACGAGCGCGAGGGGGAGCTGGCGGAAGGCGCGATGCACCCGCGCGACGGCGTCGTCCTGGCGCTCGTGCTGCTGGCGTTCGCCGTGTTCATCTACGGCGTCATCGCGTTCGAATGGGGATTCCTGGACATGGCCGCCGTGTTCTTCGTCATGGGCGTGGCGGCGGGCCTGGCGGGACGGCTCGGCGTGGAAGGCACCGCCGACGCCTTCGCCGGGGGGTTCCGGGACATGGCCTATGCCGGCTTGCTCATCGGCTTCGCCCGCGCCATCTACGTCGTGCTGCGGGACGGCCGCATCGTGGACACCATCGTGCACGGCCTCTTCCACCCCATCGCCGGCCTGCCCGTGGCGCTGTCCGCGGTCGGCATGACCGGCGTGCAGGCCCTCATCCACGTCCCGGTGCCCAGCGTCAGCGGCCAGGCCGTGCTCACCATGCCCCTGCTCGTGCCCCTGTCGGACCTGCTGGGCATCCCGCGCCAGGTGACTATCCTGGCCTACCAGTCGGGCGCCGGGCTGATGGATATGCTCACCCCCACCAACGGCGCACTCATGGCCATCCTGGCCGCCACCGGTGTGCGCTACGAGCGCTGGATCCGCTTCGTGCTACCGCTGTATGGGCTGCTCATGGCGCTGGGGATTGTTGCCATCTTCGTGGGGCTGGCCATGGGGCTGCGTTAGAGGCAGGACGCTCGCCTTCGGCTCGCTAGGACCCCGGCCTTCGGCCGGCTAGGATGGGCCCTTCGGGCCCTAGGATGCGCCTTCGGCGCTAGGTTGCGCCCGCAACGAGAGTGCGCAGCCTAGCGAGCGAAGCGAGCGTCCTAACGAACGAAGTGAGCGTCCTAGCCTGGCGCAGCCAGGCATCCTGGCGAGCCGAAGGCGAGCGTCCTGGCGAGCGCAAGCGAGCCTACGCCCCGATCGCCTCCCGCCCCTTCCAGGCCTCGCCGCCGGCGCGGAAGTGCTCGGCGGGGGGCGGTGCGGCCGTGACGTCCAGCTGGCTGCCCTCGCTCAGCCGCATGACGGCGACCACGACGTCGGGGTCGAAGAACTGCTCGCTCTTGCGTTGGATTTCCTCCAGCGCCGCTTCCATCGGCCAGGCCTTCTTGTACGGCCGCTCGTGGGTGAGCGCGTCCAGCACATCCACCGCGTGTACGATGCGGGCGGACACGGGGATCATCTCGCCTTCCAGGCCCATGTACCCCGTGGCGTCCCAGTTTTCGTGGTGGTAGAGGGCCACCTCCTCCGCATGCTGGAGCACGGCGAAGCGGCTGCCCGACAGGATGCCGGCGCCGATGGAGGTGTGCTTCTTGATCTCCTCGAACTCCTCGTCAGTGAGCTTGCCCGGCTTGAGGAGGATGGCGTCGGGCGTGCCGATCTTGCCGACATCGTGGAGCGGTGCGGCGCGGCGCAGCAGGTAGACCTCATCGGGTGCCAGGCGCATCTGCTGGGCGGCGCGGGCGAGGCGTTCGAGGATCTCGATCTGAGCCTGTTCCAGGTCCCTGGTCCGGTCCCGGACCTTGCGCTCCAGCACTTCGTTCTGGCTCTGGAGCTGCTGGTAGAAGTAGCGGGTCTGGAGATGGTTGCGAATGCGCAGCAGCACCTCGGTCGGGTCCACCGGCTTGGTGAGGAAGTCGTGAGCGCCGGCGGACAGGGCGCGCTCCTTCGCCTGGGGCGTGATGTCGGCGGTGAGTACGACGATGGGCACAAAGTCGTTCATGCCGATCCGGCCCCGGAGCTGTTCCATGACCGCGAAGCCGTCCATGCCGGGCATGTGCAGGTCCAGCAGCAGCAGGTCCGGCCGTTTCGACGTGTAGAGCGCCAGGAACTGGCGCGGGTCGTTGGTGCTGTCGATGTTCGCGAACCCGTCGCGCTGGAGGATCCGCTCCAGCAGGCGCACGTTGGCCGGCTCGTCGTCCACGATCAGGATCTTGGCTTCGGCGTACTCATCGTCGAACATCGGCGCCTCAGATCAGGATTTCGTTTACGACGCGCAGGAACTCGCGCACGTCGAGCGGTTTCGGCAGGTACGCCTGGGCCCCCTGGCTCAACACCTTCTCGATCCGGTTGGTGGTGACATCGGCGCTGATGACGACCACCGGCGTGTCGGCCAGCTCCCGGTCGCCACGGATACGGCGCAGGACTTCCGTACCGTTGATGTCCGGCAGGTTGAGGTCCAGCAGGACGAGCGCCGGCCGGTGCTCCTTCGCCAGCTCGAGGCCCAGCTGGCCGCGCATGGCGGTGAGCAGGGTGATGCCCGGGCGGCGGCCCAGCAGGCGTTCCACCAGCTTGAAGTTCGATGGATTGTCTTCGATGTAAAGGATCGTGGCGGCCACATCGGGCACCGTGGGGTCCACGGCGAGGACGTCCAGGTCCTGGGGGATCATCGTTTCCACGTCCACCTCCGCCACGGGCAGCTCCAGCCAGAAGGTGCTGCCTTCGCCCTGCACGCTCTCGGCGCCCATGATGCCGTCCATGGCCTCCACCAGGCCCCTGGACAACGCCAGGCCGATGCCGGTCCCCTCCACCCCGCTCTCCTCGGCACCCAGTCGCTCGAAGGGCTCGAACAGGTGCTCCATCTTCGATTCCGCGATGCCTTCGCCCGTGTCCGAGACCGACACGCGCACCATGCCCTCGTCGGTGCTGCAATCGACGCGCACGCTGCCGCCTTCCTTGTTGTACTTGACGGCATTCGACATCAGGTTCAGCAGCACCTGCTTCAGCCGCTGCCGGTCCGCCAGCACGTGCACGTTGCACGCGTCCGGCTTCGCCACGAACTCGATGTCCCGGTCCGCCGCCCGCTGCCGCACCAGCCCCCACGCTTCCTGGACGATCTCCTCCACCGGCACGGGCTCGGGCGAAAGCGACATGCGGCCGGCCTCGATGCGCGCGATGTCCAGCACCTCGTCCACCAGCGCCAGCAGGTGGCGGCCAGCCTTCAGGATCTGGTCCACGCTCTCGGCCTGGTCCGCGTCCAGGTCGTCCATCTGCATCAGCTGCGCGAACCCCAGGATGGCGTTCAGTGGCGTGCGCAGCTCGTGGCTCATGCGGGACAGGAAGTCGCTCTTGGCCTGGTTCGCCCTTTCGGCTTCCTCCTTCGCACGCTTCAGGATCTGCTCCACGCGCTTTCGTTCCGTCACGTCGCGCACGATGCCGGTGAAGACGTGTTCGCCGCTCTTCACGTACTCGCCGAACGTGACCTCCAGCGCGACCTCGCGTCCGCCCCGGCGCAGGCCCGCCAGCTGCAACGCATTTTGTGGGTTGCTGGTGATCACCGTGTCCAGGTACCGGATGAGGGCTTCGCCCTGCTCCGCACGATGCCGTTCCGGGATGTAATCCGCGAGAGGCCGGCCCACCATCTCCGTGATGTTCTGGCCGAAGATCTTCTCCGCCGCGCGGTTCGCGAACAGGATCACTGCATCCGCATCGATGGTGATGATGCCGTCGGACGCCGACTCGGCCACGAACCGGTATCGTTCCTCGCTCTCGCGCCGGGCCGCCTCCACCTCGGTTCGGGCGAGGATCTCGCGGCGCATCTGGTCCGCCACGTCCCGCAGCCCGCCCAGCACGGCGCCCAGGACCACCAGTAGAACGGAGCCCTGCAGCGATTCCGGTTGCGACAGCACCCGGATCACGCCCACGGGATGGGTGCTGAGCATGTCCAGCAGCACGGCGTTCAGCGGGATGGACACCAGGGCGGCCAGGATGCCGCCCCAGAAGCCGAGCAGCCAGGCCGCGACGATCACGGGGACGACCGCGAGCTGCACGATGCTCACTTGATCGGGACGGAACGGCTTGATGAACGCTGCGACGTAGGCCAGCAGCGCGCCCGCGATCAGCGCGTTACGCACCCAGGGGCTCTTGCCGCTGAAGTATTCGAGCGTCTTCGCTCTCAACTTCCGCATCGGTTGTTCCGTCATGTGAGCCGACGTCCTGCGCCCCGCGGCGCTTCGGGATCGAAGCCAGCTTCGACCCGTCCGTGAACGTGTCCTGTGGCCGCTGCCATGCACATGGAAGCGCGTGCCATCCGGGGAGAGGAATCCGCCATGGTCCAGGGCACTTCCGCGTCCGACAGGGCCGACGGCGGCGGGAGCCTTTCAGCGTTTGAACGGTGAAAAAAGATACGCGCCGGCCCACAGCGCTGCAAGAAAACGCTGCTTGACGTGCCACCGGCCATCCGGCACATTCCTCGCAGCTCCGCTCGGAGCGCGTTCTTCCCACACGTCTCGACAGGAGAAGCCATGCGACACGCAGCCGCGTGCACGTTGCCGTTGGCCCTCGTCCTGACCGCCGCCTGCGCGGGCGGCCGGGCCGCGCAGGTCACGCTCCAGTGCGACTCCGACAACGGTGGGATCACGCTGCCGGACGGCTTCTGCGCCGTCGTCGTGGCCGACAACCTGCCGCAGCCCAGACACCTGGCCGTGCGCCCCGATGGTGACGTGTTCGTGGCCACGTACGGCGGCCGCGGTGGTACGCCGCCCGGCGGTGTCGTCGTGCTGCGCGACACGACGGGCGATGGCCGCGCCGACGTGCGCGCACGCTTCGGGCCGGACGGCGGCTCGGGCATCGCGCTCCAGGGAGACGACGTCTACTTCGGCATGGACCGGGAAGTCCGACGCTACCGGGTGCCCGCCGGCGACCTGCAGCCGGCCGACACCGGCGTCGTCATCGTGCGCGGCCTGCCTGCCCGGCCCGGCCACCGCGCCAAGTCCCTTGCCTTGCGCGACGGCGACCTGTTCGTGAACATCGGCTCGCCGTCCAACTCCTGCCAGGTCCGGGATCGGACCGACGGCTCGCCGGGGCAGGACCCGTGCCCCGAGCTGGAGACGCGTGCCGGCATCTGGCGCTTCGATGCGCGGCGCCCGGGACAGACCGAGGCGGACGGTCAGCACTGGGCCACCGGCATGCGCAACACGGTCGCCCTGGCCTTCGACTCCGCGGGTCAGCTCTTCGGCGTCATCCATGGGCGCGACCAGCTCGCGCAGAACTGGTCCCGGTTCTACACCGTGGAGCAGGGCGCCGAGCTGCCCGCCGAGGAGTTCGTCAGGATCGGGCGGGGCAGCGACTACGGCTGGCCCTACTGCTACTACGACTGGCAGACGAAACGGAATGTGCTGGCCCCCGAATACGGCGGGGACGGGAAGAAAGTGGGTCGCTGCACCGACAAGGACCTGCCGCTCGTCGGCTTCCCCGGCCACTGGGCGCCGGACGGGCTCCTGTTCTACGACGGTACGCAGTTCCCGGCGTCTTTCCGCGGCGGCGCGTTTATCGCGTTCCACGGCTCCTGGAACCGGGCACCTATGCCGCAACAGGGGTACAAGGTCGTGTTTGTGCCGTTCCGGGAGGGCAGGCCGACGGGAACGGGCACGACCTTCGCAAGTGGCTTCGCCGGCCCCGACGTGTCGCCGAACGGCGCACGACATCGACCCGTTGGGCTGGCCGTGGGACCGGATGGGTCGCTCTACATCAGCGACGACACGGGTGGTCGCGTCTGGCGAGTGATGTACCGGCCCGCACGCCGTTGACAAGCCCAGCGTCCTCGGCCAACTTAACGCGCTTTGCCGCGGTCACAGCACGCCGCGCCCCGAGAGCAAGACGGAAGGGAGTACGCAGGAAATGCTCAACACCTTGAAAGGCCGGATCGCCATCATCCTGGCGGTTCTGGTCGTCTCCGGGTGGTCCCTGTACGACAACTACCACGGCTGCCATGTCGCGCGGGTGAAGTCGGGCTCCACGCAGGCATGCTCGCCCATCAAGCTGGGGCTGGACCTCCAGGGCGGGATGCACCTCGTCATGGAGGTGCAGGACTCGGCGGGCACCATGACGCCGGCGCAGAAGGCCGACGCCACGGACCGGGCCCTCAAGGTCATCCGCACGCGGATCGACCAGTTCGGCGTGGAGGAGCCGCTGATCCAGAAGGTCGGCAGCGACCGCATCATCGTGGACCTCGCCGGCATCCGTGACGAGGGGCGTGCAAAGGAGATCCTGGAAAAGACGGCGTTCCTGGAGTTCTACCTGGTGAAGGGCGGCCGCGACTTCCGGCGCGCCCTGCCGCGGCTGGACCGCGCCATTGTGGAAGCCGGCCTGACGACGTCGGCGGACACGACGCAGAAGCCGAGCCAGGGCCAGGAGGTGCGCAAGCTGATCTTCGGCGACACGACGAGCCAGGACACGACGGGCGCGGACACCGCGGTTTCGGCGGAACAGAGCCGGCGGCCGCTCACCAGCCTGCTCATGGAGAGCGGCAACGAGAACATCTTCCTGGTGGAGGAGCGGAACGTCGACCAGGTGAAGCACTACCTGGCAGACTCCACGGTACAGCGCGTGATTCCGCGTGGCCTGACCCTGCGCTGGGCCGCAGAGACGGAGGCGCGGGGCACGGACCTGTACCGGTCCCTCTACGTGTTGGAGCCGCGACCGTTCATGACGGGCGATGTGCTGGAAGACGCCACGGCCGGCCGCGATCCGCAGTACAACCAGACGATCGTCAATTTCCAGCTGAACCGGCGGGGCGGCCGCACGTTCGAGCGCGTCACTTCGGAGAACATCGGCGAGCTCATCGCCATCGTGCTGGATGGCCAGGTCTACAGCGCGCCGGTGGTGAAAAGCCGCATCGGCTCGCGGGGCCAGATTGAGTTGGGCCAGTCGCCCATGACGGAGGCGCGTGACCTGGCGCTCGTGCTGCGGGCGGGCGCCCTGCCGGCCCCGCTGCACATCATCGAGGAGCGCACCATCGGCCCATCCCTGGGCCACGACTCCATCGCGGAAGGCGAGGTGGCGGGCATCCTGGGGATCATCCTGGTGATCGTCGTGATGATCGGCTACTACCGGCTGGCGGGCCTGCTGGCCGTGTTCGCCCTGTCCGTCTACGTGGCCATCGTGATGGGCGGGCTGGCGGTGTTCAACGCCACACTGACCTTACCAGGCATTGCGGGCTTCGTGCTGTCCATCGGCATGGCGGTGGACGCAAACGTGCTCATCTTCGAGCGAACACGCGAGGAGCTTGCCGCAGGCCGAATACCACGCACCGCCGTGGACGAGGGATTCAAGCACGCCATGTCGGCCATCGTGGACTCCAACATCACCACGCTGCTCACAGCCCTGATCCTGTTCCAGTTCGGCACAGGGCCGGTGCGCGGCTTCGCGGTGACGCTGTCCATCGGCATCGTGGCCTCGTTCTTCTCGGCCGTGTACGTCACACGCACGTTCTTCCTGCTGTATCTGCAGCGGAAGGGCGCGACGGACCCCATCAGCATCTGAACAGGATCGCATGCGCTTTTTCAAATATGCCCGGTTCAAGTTCATCGAGGCACGCAAGATCGCGTACGTGGTGAGCGGCTCGGCGCTGGTATTTCTGTTGGCCGGCGCGGTATTCTGGCAGGTGAGTCGCGGCTCCTGGCTGCGCTACGGCGTCGACTTCACCGGCGGCACGCTGGTGCAGGTCCACTTCGATCAACCCACGCCCAGCGCCGAGGTGCGCAGCTACGTCTCAGGCTTTTCGGCCCAGACGCCGGAGATCAGCAAGTTCGGTGGCGAGAACGACTTCCTGATCCGCGTCCCGGAATTCGCGGAGACGGGCACGGCCACGGCCGATTCCCTCGTGGCGCTCATCGGCCAGCACGTGCCGAAGGGCCAGTTCTCGGTGGTGCGCACGGAGGCGGTGGGCCCGAAGATCGGCGGCGAGCTCCAGCAGAAGGCGTTGTTTGCCATCCTGCTGTCCTTCGCCCTGACGCTGATCTACCTGGCCTTCCGCTTCGAGTGGCGTTTCGGCGTAGCGGCCATCATCGCCACGTTCCACGACATCCTGATCACACTCGGCTTCATCTCCATCATGCAGCTGGACATCTCGCTGCCGACGGTGGCGGCCGTGCTGACGATCATCGGTTACTCGCTCAACGACACCATCGTCGTGTTCGACCGGATCCGGGAGAACCTGAAGAAGACGGGCCGGCGCGAGGCCTACATCGACATCCTGAACCGGTCCATCAACGAGGTGCTGCCCCGCACCGTCATGACGTCCGGCACCACCCTGGCCGTGCTCATCGCCCTCGGTCTGTTCGGCGGCGCCATCATCCGGGATTTCGCCCTGATCCTGATCATGGGCATCGTGGTCGGCACCTACTCCTCCATCTTCGTGGCCTCGCCGGCCCTGCTGGAGATCGAGCAGCGATCCGCGAGCCCGGAAGGGAAGCGCGCGCGGCGCACGACGAGACCGGCGAAGGTGTGAGCAACGTGGTCGTGACTGTCCACGGGAGGCCGTCCGCGTTGCCGCGTGGCGGCCTTCTTTGCATCGGGGTGCCGTGACGCTGTTCGATTCCCACTGTCATCTGACGGATGAGCGGTTCGCCGGCGAGGTGGATGCGGTGGTGGCACGGGCGCGGGAGGCGGGCGTGACGCGACTGGTGACGGTGGCATCGGATGCGGAAGACGCGGAACAGGCACTGGGCCTGGCGCGGCGATACGAGGGCGTGTGGGCCACGGCGGGCATCCATCCGCACGTGGCGGGCGGCGCGGATGAGGCCGCGCTGGCCCGGGTCCGGGAGCTGGCGAAGGAGGCGCAGGTCGTGGCCCTGGGGGAAACCGGGCTGGACTTTTACTACGACAACGCGCCGCGAGAGGCGCAGCGACGCGCGTTCCGCAGGCACCTGGAGCTGGCGGCCGAGACGGGTTTGCCCGTCGTGTTGCACGCGCGTGAGGCGGACGACGACGCGGCGGCGATGGTGCGGGAGGCCGGCGATAGCGTGCGCGGCGTGCTGCACTGCTTCGCCGGTGGGCGGGGCCTGCTGGAGGCGGGGCTGGAGGCGGGCTGGCACGTGTCGTTCTCGGGCCTGGTGAGCTTCGCCAGCTACGAAGACGGCGAGCTGGTCCGGTCGGTGCCCGAAGACCGGCTGCTCATCGAGACGGACAGTCCGTACCTGGCGCCGGTGCCGCGGCGCGGCAGGCGCAACGAGCCGGCGTTCGTGGCACACGTCGCGGAGGCGGTGGCGGTGCATCGCGGAGTGGCGCCGGAATACATCGCGGAAATCACGACGCGCAACGCGCTTCGATTCTACCGACTGGAGGGATGACGGTATGCGGTCGATCCTCGGGTTGTTCGCAAAATCACCGTTCGGACCGCTGGCCCAGCACACCGAACGGGTTCATGAGACGGTGCTGCTGATCCGCCCGCTGTTCGAAGCGTTCATCGCCGAGAACTGGGCGGAGGCCGCCACGGTGTACGAGCAGATCTCGAGGCTGGAGCACAAAGCGGACAACATCAAGAACGAGATCCGCGACAACCTGCCCAAGTCGCTCTTCCTGCCGGTGGACCGGGGCGATGTGCTCACGTTCCTGCACGAGCAGGATGCGCTGGCGGACGGCGCGGAGGACCTGGGCGTGCTGCTCAGCATGCGCAACACGCCCACGCCGGAAGCCATGCGCGAGGCGCTGCTCCAGTTCGTGGACCAGGTGATTGCCACCAGTGAGCTCTGGTACACCACCTGCCGGGACCTGCCCAATCTGCAGGAAGCGTCCTTCTCCGGACCGGAGGTGAACCGGACCGTGGAGCGGGTGAAGCAGATCTCGGACATGGAATGGGAAGCGGACAAGCTGCAGGCTGCGGTCACCCGGCTGGTGTTCGAGCAGGAGGCCGAGTTCGGAGCCACGTTCGTGTTCTTCTGGTTCAACGTGCTGCGCGTGCTGGGCGGTGTGGCCAACCACGCGGAGAACAGCGCGGACCTGCTGCGACTGATGCTGGCGAAGCGATGAGCATCGGTCTCATCATCCTCATCGTCACCCTCGTCGGTGGCGCCTACATGGCGTGGAACATCGGCGCCAACGATGTCGCCAACGCGATGGGCACCTCCGTGGGCTCGGGCGCACTCACTCTTGCGCAGGCGGTGGTGCTGGCCGGCGTGTTCGAGTTCGCGGGCGCCGTCCTGGTGGGGTCCCACGTCACGGATACGGTCCGGGGCAAGATCATTGAAGTGGCCATGTTCCAGCCCACGGGGCCGCTGGGCGCCAACGGGCCCATGCTGCTCGCCCTGGGCATGGTCTCCGCGCTCTTCGCCGCCGGCATCTGGCTGCACTTCTCCACCTGGTTGTCCCTGCCCGTGTCCACGACGCATTCCATCGTGGGTGCCATCGTCGGTGTGGGGCTGGTCACGCTGGGCACGCACGGCGTCGACTGGGGCACGGTGGGCAACATAACCGCCAGCTGGATCATCTCGCCCATCCTGGGCGCGGTCATCGCGTTCGGCACGTTCGTGCTCATCCGCCGCCGCATCCTGGAAACGGAGGACCCGGTCGGCGCAACGCGAAGAACGGCGCCGTACCTCATTTTCGCCGTCATCACGCTGCTCTTCCTGTCCTTCATCTACAAAGCCCTCAAGAACGTGGTTGCAGCGCCGTCCTTCGTACTGGCGCTGGCCATGGCGGTGCCCATCGGCGGCGTCGGCGGGCTGATCACGCGCTGGGGGGTGCACCGGACAGAGCCGCAGGTGGCGGATCCGTACAAGTATGTGGAACGCGTCTTTGGCCGCCTCCAGGTCATCACCGCGCTGTACGTCGCCTTCGCCCACGGTGCCAACGACGTGGCCAACGCCATCGGGCCGCTGGCCGCGGTGGCGAACCTGGCCACCGAGGGGTTTGCCCAGGTGGCGACGCGCGCGCCGGTGCCGCTGTGGGTCCTGGCCCTGGGCGGAGCGGGCATCGTCATGGGTTTGGCCACCTACGGCTACCGGGTCATCCGGACCGTGGGCGGCGCCATTACGGAAATCACGCCCACGCGCGGCTTCAGCGCCGAGTTCGGCGCGGCCACGACGGTGCTCATCGCCAGCCGCATGGGACTGCCCATCTCCACCACGCACACCCTCGTGGGCGCCGTCATTGGCGTCGGCTTCGCCCACGGCATGGGCGCGTTGAACTTCCGGGTCATACGGAACATCGTGAACTCCTGGATCGCGACGGTCCCCGCCGGGGCGATCCTGGCCGCGGGCATCTTCGTGATGCTGCGTAGCCTGGTCATCTGAGCGCACCCAACGGACTCATGTCCCGTCGCATTCACATCCTGCCCGACACGGTGGCGAACCAGATCGCCGCGGGCGAGGTAGTGGAACGGCCCGTCTCGGTGGTGAAGGAGCTGGTGGAGAACGCCCTGGACGCTGCCGCCACGCGCGTGGATGTGACCATCCAGAACGGCGGCAAGACGGAGGTGCGCGTCGCGGACGATGGGACCGGCATGGGTCGCGACGACGCGCTGCTGGCCCTGGATCGCCATGCCACCAGCAAGATCGCCCAGGAGGAGGACCTGCGCAGTGTGCGCAGCTTCGGGTTCCGGGGCGAGGCGCTGCCGTCCATTGCGAGCGTGTCGCGCCTGACGCTGGAAACGGCGGAGGCTGGCGACGTGGGCACCCGTGTACGCGTGTCTGCCGGCCGCATCCTGGGTGCCGAGGATTGCGCGCGCCAGCGCGGCACCACCGTCGTCGTACGCAACCTGTTCTTCAACGTGCCGGCGCGGGCCAAGTTCCTGAAGAGCGCCGCCGTGGAGACGCGGGCCATCGTGGATGCGCTCATCTCCCTGGCCCTCGCCAACCTGTCGGCTTCCTTCCACCTGGAGTCCAACGGACGCAACCTGCTGGACCTGCCGCCGGCGTCGGACCTGGTCGAACGCGTGGCCGCGCTGTGGGGCGACGCATTCGCGGGCCGGCTGGTGGCGCTGGCCCACGAGCTGGACGGGACGGCGGTGGCCGGCCTGGTGGCGAGGCCGGACGCGGCGTCGGACGCGCCTCGTCGTGTGCACCTGTTCGTAGGCGGACGCCCGTTCCGCGACCGCGGCCTCGTCTATGCCGCGGAACAGGCGTACCGCACCACCGTGCCCGCGGGCGCGAAGCCGTCCCTGCTGCTGTACCTGGACGTGCCGGCGGGCGCGGTGGACGTGAATGTGCATCCGTCGAAGGCCGAGGTGCGGTTCCGGGAGCGGAACGCAGTCGAGCGCGCCGTGGAGGACGCGGTCCGACAGGCGGTCTCGACGCTGGCCAGCGCGGCTACGCTGGATCGCAACCCGACCCTGCCACAGCTACGGCGTACGGTGCCGCCGGATGGCGGAGACACCGGGTCGGGGTCGGAGGCCGTCGCTGCTTCGCGTAACCAGCTGGCGCTGTTCGTGCCGGCCGTGACGCCGGTGGAGACGGAAGAGGTGGACGCCGACGCGGCGGACGCCGTGCCCGTGGAGAGCCGCTATGCGCTCTGGCAGGTGCACGACACCTACATCCTGGCGGAGACGCGCAGCGGACTGATCATCATCGATCAGCATTCGGCGCACGAGCGCATCCTGTTCGAGCGCCTGATGGACGCGTTCGATGGCGGCGGAGAGGCCAGCCAGCGGTTGCTGTTTCCCCTGACTCTGCGCCTGTCGCCATCGGAATACTCCGTGGTGGAGGACCTTCAGGCCCTGTTCCGGCAGGCGGGCTTCGAAGTGGAGCCTTTCGGCGGGCGCACCGTCATCGTGCACAGCGCGCCGAATCCCCACCCGTACTTCGACGCGGAGCGGTGCCTGCGCGACATGATTGCGGAGCTGGCGGAGGGCAGTGAGCTGACCCGCTCGGCGACCAACCAGTACGAGCGGCTGGCCAAGACATTCGCCTGCAAGGGGGCCATCAAGGCGGGGCAGGGGCTGGCGCCCGACGAGATGCGGCGGCTGTTCGACGAGCTCTTCGAGACGGAGCTGCCGTACCACGACGTGCATGGTCGACCGACCGTCGTGCGCCTCTCGCTGAACGAGCTGGAGCGGCGCTTCGGCCGGAGCGGGTGAGCGTCGTGGGCCGCCAGCGGCCGCCCATCGCCCTCGCCCTGGTGGGCCCCACCGCCTGCGGCAAGACGGAGCTGGCCCTGCAAATCGCGCTGCGGCTGGATGGCGAGATCGTGTCCATGGACTCGCGCCAGGTCTACCGCGGCCTCGACATCGGCACCGCCAAGCCGACGCCGGAACAGCGCCGGCGGGTGCAGCACCACGGGCTGGACCTGGTGGAGCCCGGCGAGCGCTACAGCGCCGGCCGCTTCGCGCGGGACGCCCGCCGCTGGATCGATGAAATCCGGGCGCGGGGGCACGTGCCCATCCTCGAGGGCGGCACCGGGTTCTTCCTGCGCGCGCTGACGGAACCCTTCTTCGAGGAGCCGCCCATGCCCGCGGCGTCACGGGAAGACCTGAAGGCGTACCTGGCCGAACGGCCCGCCGCGCAGCTGCGACGCTGGCTCCGGGTGCTGGACCCGCAGAGCGAGCGCGCCATGGCCCGGGGCGGTGGCGGCCGCCGGCCGAGGTGCCCGTGCCCGTGATGGTGTTCGTGCTGTCCCTGCCGCGGGACCAGCTGTACGCCCGCATCGATGCGCGCGTCCACACCATGCTCGAGGCGGGCCTGCTGGACGAGGTACGGGAGTTGCTGGAGGAGGGGCGTCACCCCGGGGAGCCGGGCATGAGCGCCGTGGGCTACCCGGAGATGGCAGCCCACCTGCGGGGTGAATACTCCCTGGACGACGCCGTCGATGCGGTGCAGCGCGCCACACGCCGCTACGCGCGACGGCAGCTCACATGGTTCCGCAACCAGCTGCCGGCGGGCGCCACCTGGCTCGACGGCATGCGGCCGGCGGATGACCTGATGGAGGAGGTGGTGGCGAGATGGCGGGCGGCAGGCTGAAAATCGGCATGACGGGCTACCCCGTCTACGGTGGCTCCGGCGTGGTGGCGACGGAGCTGGGCATCCAGCTGGCCCGGCGCGGCCACGAGGTGCACTTCATCACGTACGCGCAACCGTTCCGGCTGCCGTACTTCATCGAAGGCATCTACTATCACGAAGTGGACGTCCCCAGCTACCCGCTGTTCGATTTCCCGCCGTACTCGCTGGCCCTTGCCGTGGCCATGCACGACACCGCCGTGCGCAGCAAGCTCGATCTGCTGCACGTGCACTACGCCATTCCCCACGCCACGTCCGCCTGGATCGCTCGTGAGCTGCTGGGCGAACGCTCCATCCGGGTGGTCACTACCCTCCACGGCACCGACATCACCCTGGTGGGGCAGGACCCATCGTACCATCCCATCACGCGGTTCTCGATCCGGAAGTCCGACGGCCTCACCGCCGTATCCGAGTACCTGCGCCGCGAGACCGTCGACCGGTTCGACGTGCCGACGGAGCGCATCCGGGTGATCCCCAACTTCGTGGACCTGGACGAGTACCGGCCGGACCGCGAGCCGTGCCACCGGGACCAGTTCGCAGGCCCGGACGAGAAGATCCTGATGCACATCTCCAACTTCCGGCCGGTGAAGCGTGTGGACGACGCGGTGCGAGTGTTCGCCCGGGTCGCCCGCGAGATGCCGGCGCGACTCCTGCTCGTCGGTGACGGGCCGGACCGCGGCCGGGCCCAGGAGACGGCCACACAGGAAGGCGTCGCAGACCGCGTTTTGTTCCTGGGCAAGCAGGAGTCGGTGGCCGAGCTGCTGGCCTGTGCCGACCTGTTCCTGCTGCCCAGCCGGCTGGAAGCCTTCGGACTGGTGGCGTTGGAAGCCATGGCCTGCGGCGTGCCCGTCATCGGCACGCGCGTGGGCGGCGTGCCTGAAGTCGTGCCGCCGGACGCCGGACACCTGGCGCCGGTCGGTGCCGTCGAGGAGATGGCGCACGCCGCCCTGGAGCTGCTCTCCGACGACGCGCGCTTCCAGACCGCGCGGCGCGCCGCCCGCACCAACGCCCAACGCTTCGATGCCAACGTTATCGTGGCGCAGTACGAAGCGTACTACCAACAGGTGCTCAACGCGTGAACCTCTACGATGCCGTAGCCCTCGGCCTGGTGCAGGGCCTGACCGAGTTCCTGCCCGTCTCCAGCTCTGGACACCTGGTCATCACCGAGGCGCTCCTCGGATTGTCCATCCCCGGCATCCTCGTGGAGGTGACCCTCCACGTGGGCACGCTGCTGTCCGTCGTCATCGTGTACCGCAGCCGCCTCTGGAGCCTCGTCGAAGGCGCGCTGCGAGGAAGGGCCGAGGCCTGGCGCTACATCGGCCTGCTCGTCCTCGCTACCATCCCCGCCGGACTCGTGGGCCTGTTCTTCAAGAACGCCGTCGAGATGAGCTTCGATGACCCGGCCATCGCCGGCGTGATGCTTCTGGTGACCGGCGTCATCCTCTGGACGACACGCCGCCCGCATCGGCCCCGTACCCGTCCGCTACCCGGTCCACTGCTGGCCCTCGGCATCGGCGTCGCCCAGGCCTTCGCCATCCTGCCCGGCATCTCCCGGTCCGGCTCCACCATCGCCGCCGCGCTGTGGGGTGGTGTGGAGGGCGAGAAGGCGGCGGAGTTCTCCTTCCTCATGTCCCTGCCCGCCATCGCGGGCGC
>JARRJS010000091.1:0-18827 GCA_037388885.1 Gemmatimonadota bacterium | reverse complement strand
GCCGTACATCACCAGCTTCGTGGCCATCAGCCTGGTGTGGAAGTGGATGTACGACCCGGATTTCGGCCTGTTCAACAACATCCTCGGCCGGCTCGGCCTGCCGGCGCAGCCGTGGCTGTCCTCGCCCGCCACCGCCATGCCGTCCCTCATGCTCATGAGCGTATGGATGTACGCCGGCTACATGATGGTCATCTTCCTGGCCGGCCTGCAGAACATCCCGGAAAGCCTGTACGAGAGCGCGCGCATCGACGGCGCCGGCACCTGGCAGCGGTTCCGCCGCATCACCCTGCCCATGCTCCGGCCCACGACGTTCTTCGTCCTGGTGACCATGGTCATCTTCATGTTCCAGGTCTTCACCGCCGTCTACGTCATGACGGAAGGCGGGCCCCTGCACGCCACCGACGTCATCGTCTACCACATCTACCGCAACGCCTGGGAGTACCTGCGCATGGGCTACGCAAGCGCGATGGCATGGGTGCTGTTTGGCATCGTCTTCGTCATCACGCTGGTCCAGTATTTCTGGTTGGGAGGGCGTGTGGAGCATGGCCAATGACCCGGAGACCTACATGTCTGGGCGCCGACAACCTGAGGAGGCGACCCAACTTTCCTCCCCACGACCCCGCCAGGGAGACAGGGCGACGGGGAGATTCTGCAATGCCACGTTGCACGTCGGGAGAGCCAAGTGACGGGTGAGGACAACGTTCGCGAGCCCGGCGACAGCGAAATGGCCGGCGGCGATGGCAGCTCCGCCGGGGAAGCCAAAGCGCGCCGCGAGCCGCACTACTCCGGTGCTCCCCGTCTCCCCGTCTCCCCATCTCCCCGTCAGTCAGCCAGGCTCCGCAGCCCAGACAATGCCCACCGCTGGTCCAGGCTCCTCTGGTATGCCCTTGCAATCGCGCTCGCGTTCGCTGCCGTCCTGCCCTTCCTCTACATGATCTCCACGTCGCTCATGGACGAGCTGGAGGTGTTCCGCTTTCCACCGCCGGTGCTGCCCACGACGCCGCGCTGGGCGAACTATCCGGAGGCGCTCACGGCGCTGCCGTTCGGACGGTTCTTCCTCGTCTCGGGGGTGATGAGCGTGACCATCGTCGCCGGCACCCTGTTCACGTCGGCGACGGCAGCGTACGCGTTCGCCCGGCTGGAGTTCCCGGGGCGTGACCGTGTCTTCCTGCTCTACCTGGCGACGCTTATGGTACCGGCGATCGTATTGCTGATCCCCCGCTTCCTGCTGGTGAGCGCGTTCGGTTGGGTGGACACGTTCCGGGGCCTGATCGTGACGGAGCTCGTGCAGGTCTGGGGCATCTTCCTGCTACGCCAGTATTTCCTGTCCCTGCCCCGTGACCTGGAGGATGCGGCGCGCATCGACGGCGCGGGCGAATGGCACGTTTTCACGCGCATCGCCCTGCCTCTCGCGAAGCCGGCCCTCGCCACCGTGGCCCTGTTCATTTTCGTCGACCAGTGGAAGAGCTTCCTGTGGCCGCTCATCGTCACACGCTCCATGGACATGCGGCCGGTGGAGGTGGGCATCAGCCGGTTCGCCGGGCTCTACTATGCCAACTGGCCGTACCAGATGGCGGCATCCGTCGTCGCCATCCTGCCCATCCTGGTGCTCTTCTTCTTCGCGCAGCGCTACTTCATCCGGGGCATCCAGCTGACGGGGCTGAAGGGCTGAGGCGAAATCCCTCCGGTTACACGCCGTCGGTCAACGACTCTGTCATCCGACGTCCGCTCAGCGTCAGCGCCATTGCCCCCAACCCGAAGATGCAGGCGACGATCGTGATGGCCGTGCCGAGCCAGGGGATCAGGCCCAGCAGCAGCAACACGATGCCGCCCACCAGGAACGCCAGCGCCAGGTCGCTGCGGCCCGTGCCGCTCCGGCGCCGCAGCAAGCGCCGGCCGATCCAGACGGCGATGACGACGCGGGCCAGGCAGACGGAGACGAGGTAGAGGGCAACGCCGATAAGGCCCAACGGCACGCCGATGACCGTGATGCACACGACGGCGATGGCGATGGGCACCAGGACGAGCCAGGCCAGGCCCAGGCCGAAGGCGGCGCCTGGTCGGGCGCGCATCCGGGCTTCGGCGGCTGCCGTGGAGCCCGGCAGCACGGCGACGGCGGCCAGGCCGGCCGCCAGGAAGCCGAGCATGAGCAGGAAACGGACGGCGTCCCCGAGCCAGCTGGTTGCCCTCGGTTGCAGCGCGATGACCTGACCTGTGATGCGGGCGCCCGGGTCGATGTCGGCGCGGCCGCCCTTGGCGAGCTGGTAGCGCAAGTCACCGTTGATGGAGGCGTTCGGGCCCACACGCAGGTTCTCGCACTCCACGTGCACGTCGCCGCCGATGGGGCCGTTCAGCGTCACCTCTCGACCGTCGGCGCGCACCAGGTGGTCGACAGCGCCTTCCAGGCGGATGGTGCCGCCGGCGAAGTAGCCGTTGCCGTGGATGTGGCCTGCAGGCTCCAGCACCACCTGACCTCCGGCCACCGTGGCGTTGCGCTCGACATCGGTGGCGATGTCGACGTTGCCGCCTCCCGCACGCAGGCTGCCGCCGAGTCGGCCGGCGAGTTGCAGGTTGCCGGCGCCGCCCAGGAAGTCACCGCCGGCGTCGCCGCCGAACTGGACGTCGCCCGCCGCCGCCATGACATCGCCCGGAACCGAGTCATCCACCACCACGACCCGGCCGGTGGCGACCACGTCTCCGCCGCGCTGGACGTGAACCGCCTGGTCGATGGTTTCGAAGGCGGCCTGCTGACAGGCGGCGGCGAGGAGCACCAGAAGGGAACCTGCGCATGCGCCGACAAGGCGTAATGGGCGTCGCATGGTCGGACCTCCGGGGTGATGGGATGCCTTCATGTTAGACCGCAATCCGACCTGCCGCCACCGTTGGCTCTGCTTGACGCGCTGCGGGGATCGCGTCTACTCTCCACCGTCCCGCGCCGGCCCCTTCCGGCGGGCGCCTTCGACTGCCAGGAGCGTGTCTCATGCGTTCGCGCCTTCCGTTTTTCGCCGCTCTCGCCTTCGCCGTCGCTTGCACCCCGCGTACCACGCCACCCACGACGCCCGCACCGGCGCCCGCACCGGCAGCGGCCGCGGACACGACGCCCCGCATCGTGCACCTCCAGCGGCCGTTACCCTATCCGGTGCCGTTCTCGGCCCAGTTCGCCCACGCCATCCGCGCCGGCACGCGCACGGCCACGGGCTCTCCGGGGGCCAGGTACTGGCAGCAGTGGGCGCACTACACCATCCAGACGAGCGTGCAGCCGCGGTTCCATCGGCTGGACGGGCGTGAGCAGGTCCGGTACGTCAACAACTCGCCGGACACGCTGAAGGTGCTGTGGGTGAACCTCCTCCAGAACTTCCACAGCTACGGCGCCATCCGGACGGAGACCGCGGAGGTGACCGGCGGCATGGAGCTGGATCGGGTCGAGGTCATGGGCAAGGACCTGGTGGAGACATCGGACGGACCGGGCTACCAGGTGACCAGCACGCTCATGCGCATCGCGCCGCCCCACCCCGTGGCGCCGGGCGACACCGTGCCGCTCGCCTTCCAGTGGACGTTCGAGATCCCGCAAAACGGCCTGAGCGGCCGCATGGGTTACAGCGGCGACAACCTCTTCTTCCTGGCCTACTGGTACCCCCAGATGGTGGTCTACGACGACGGCGCCGCAGCAGTGGCTGGTCACGGCTACGGGCACGCTGACCAACGCAGACGGCGTCCTGGCGCCGCGTATCGCGTCACGCATGCGCCGGGCGGAGAAGAGCGACTCGGTGGTGCACGTCGTGACGGACGCCGACCTCGGCCACACGACGAAGGCCGGTGAGGGCGGAACGCTGGACTGGCACTTCGTCGCCGACTCCGTGCGCGACTTCGTGTTCGGCATCACCGACGAGTCCCTCTGGGACGCGGCGCGCACCGCCGTGGGGGATCGGAACGGCGACGGCGTCACGGACTATGCCCGCGTGGACGCCGTCTACCGCGAGACGGCGAAGAACTGGGTGCACGCGGCGGAGTTCGCGCAGTACTCCATCCACTTCCTGTCCGGCTTCACGGGCCTGCCTTACCCATGGCCGCACATGAGCGCTGTGGAAGGCGGCGGCATCATCGGGGGCGGCATGGAGTACCCTATGATGACGCTCATCGGCGACTACAATCAGCGCAGCGACAGCGCGCTCTACTCCGTCGTGGTCCACGAGTTCGGCCACATGTGGGTGCCCATGACGGTGAACACCGATGAGCGGCGCTATGCCTGGCTGGACGAGGGCACGACGACGTTCAACGAGGACAATGGGCGCGAGGCGCGGTTCCCGGGCACGCACCCGTTCCGGGCGGAGCAGCGGAGCTACGAGGCGAAGGCGTTGAGCGGCACCGAAGGCCCCATGATGCGCTGGTCCGACTGGCAGTACGAGAACGCGTACGAGGTCGCTTCCTATCCCAAGCCCGCCGCCGTCCTGCACGCGCTCCAGGGCGTGCTGGGCAAGGAGGTCTTTACCAGGGCCTACCACGAGTTCTTCCACCGCTGGGCGTTCAAGCACGCGTATCCCTGGGACCTGTGGAAGACCTTCGAAGACGTCAGCGGGGAGGACCTGAGCTGGTTCTGGCGCAGCTGGTACTACGAGAGCACGCAGTTCGGCGGGCCCTGGGTGCTGGATCAGGCGGTGGCATCCGTGGAGCGCCAGGACGACGGGTCGACGCGCATTACCGTAAACGACAACGGCTGGATCCCGATGCCCGTCCGGCTGACCGTGACGCGCGCCGACAGCAGTGTGGGCTACGCGAACATCCCGGTGGACACGTGGCTGTCCGGCCGCGTGCAGGCGAGCGTGACCGTGGCGCCGGGAGCCGAGGTGACCCGCGTCGAGATCGATGCGGGCCACTGGTTCCCGGACGTCAACCGTCGCAACAACGTGTGGACTAAGTGAAGCGGCGCGGCGGCGTCGGACGACGCCGGTCCGGTCAGGCGGACAGCTCCGCCGTGTAGCCTTCCTCCGCCACGGCGGCGGTCATCTGCTCGAGAGTGGCGGTGGCGTCGTCGTACTGTACGACGGCGCGGCCTTCGTCCAGGCTCACGTCCGCGCGTGATACGCCGTCCACGCCCTCCAGGGCGTTCGTCACCGCCATCACGCAGTGATGACACGTCATGCCCGTGACTTTCAGTGTGGTACTCTTCATTGTTCACTCCCCTCCAGGATTATCGACTTCCAGTCGATGCTGAGTGATCCGTCGCCTCGGCGACGCGCTTCGAGCCGGCACCGGACTTGCCTTGTCCGGCCGCGGCATCAATCGTGTCCTGATCTCTCGATGACAGCATGTCCATTCCCGCCCGGCGAAGCAGCCGGCCACGCAAAGGCGAAGGCCCATGGTGGAACGCATCTCGATTCCGGACCAGAAAACGCTGGACGAGTACGGCAGTTTCGCCCACCTGTCCGCCGCCGTCAGCCGTCTGCGTGCGGAGGCCAAGCGCCTCGTGCCGCGGCTGGGCGGCCGCCACGTGTGGATGGTCAACTCCACCGCCCGCGGCGGCGGCGTGGCCGAAATGCTGCCGACGCAGATCGGCCTGCTGCGGGAGCTGGGCGTCGACGCCGACTGGCTCGTCATCTCGACGGACCGCCAGGAGTTCTTCGCGTTCACCAAGCGGCTCCACAACCTGATCCACGGGGAGGGCGAGCCCGAGATCAACCGATCGGAGCGGGAGCTGTACGACGCCGTCAGTCGTGAGAACGCCGACGCCGTCCGCGGCATGGTCTCGCCGGACGACATCCTGGTCGTGCACGACCCGCAGCCGCTGGGCACGGGCGCCCTTCTGAAGAAGGAGCTGGGTGTGCACGCCGTGTGGCGCTGCCACATCGGCCTCGACGAGCATGTGCCGCAGACCATCGCGGCGTGGCGGTTCATGCGTCCGTTCGCGGAGACGTACGACCACGCCGTGTTCAGCGCGCCCGAGTACATCCCCGGCTACCTGGCCGGCCGCGTCGCCATCATCCACCCGGCCATCGACCCGCTCAGCGAGAAGAACCGGGACCTGTCGCTGCACAAGCTCGTAGGCATCATCTGGAACGCCGATCTGGGCGTGCAGTCGGGTCCCATCCTGACCGAGGACTACGAATACAAGGCCATGCGGCTGCAACCGGACGGCGACTTCGACTTCGCCACCATGCCCGAGGACATCGGCCTGCTGTCGCGGCCCATCATCACGCAGGTCTCCCGCTGGGACCGTCTCAAGGGCTTTCGCCCCCTCATGCACGGCTTCCGCGAGCTCAAGCTGCGACTGTCCAACGGCATCAAGGACCCCACACACCGGCGGCGCCTGGAGCTGATCCGCCTCGTACTCGCGGGGCCCGACCCGTCCTCCATCCAGGACGACCCCGAAGGCCTGCAAGTGATCGAGGAGCTGATCGACGACTACGTCGGCTTCGAGCCGGACATCCAGGCAGACATCGCCGTCGTCTCCCTGCCCATGGAGTCGCCCCGGTACAACGCCCTTATGGTCAACGCCATCCAGCGCGCGTCGACCATCGTGGTGCAGAACTCGCTGCGCGAGGGATTCGGCCTGACGGTCACCGAGGCCATGTGGAAGCAGAAGGCCGTGCTGGGTAACTACCGCGCCGTGGGCCTGCGCCAGCAGATCCGCGACCGCATCGACGGGTGCATGGTCACCGACCCCGAAGATGCCATCGAGATCGCCGCCACGCTCAACGAGATGCTCGCCGATCCCACCGGCAGGGACACGTGGGGCAACGCGGCCCAGCGTCGCGTCCATGACGAGTTCCTCGTGCTCTCTCAGCTCAGCCACTGGCTCCACGTCCTGGCCGAGGTCGTCGACCCGTCCTGGCCGCGTCCCGTTCGCTCCACAGAAAGTACCAGTTGACCCAGACGATCAGGGCCACGCCGGCAATCGTCACGATCACGTTTGTCATATCGACCCTCTCTCATGCCCGCACGCCGCTGCGCAGCCGCAGGGAGTTGCTCACCACGCTCACACTGCTGAACGCCATCGCCGCGCTGGCGAACACCGGCGACAGCAGGATGCCGAACACGGGGTACAGCACACCCGCCGCCACCGGGATGCCCAGCGCGTTGTAGAAGAAGGCCCAGAACAGGTTCTGCTTGATCACGCGCATGGTCCGCCGCGACAGCCGGATCGCCGTCACCACGCCGTTCAGGTCGCCGCCCACCAGGGTCACGTCCGACGCCTCCATGGCCACGTCCGTGCCCGTGCCGATGGCGATACCCACGTCCGCCTGCGCCAACGCCGGCGCGTCGTTGACGCCGTCGCCCACCATCGCCACTCGCCGGCCTTCTTCCTGCTGGATGCGCTTCACCTCGCGCACCTTGTCCCTGGGCAGCACCTCCGCCAGCACGCGGTCGATGCCCACCTCGCGTGCGATCGCTGCCGCCGTACGCTGATGGTCACCCGTCAGCATCACGACCTCCAGCCCGAGCCGGTGCAGCGCCTCCACCGCCCGTGCGCTCGTCGGCTTCACCGGATCGGCCACTGCAACCAGCCCCGCGGCCACGCCGTCGACCGCCACGTACACCGGGGTCCACGCACGGTCCGCCATGCGTTCCGCCGCACCGGCCAGCCCGCCCGCGTCCACGTCGCGTTCCTCCATGAACGCCACGTTGCCCACCAGCACACGCCGGCCGTCCACGACAGCCTCCGCACCACGCCCGCCGATGGCCCGGAACTCCGACGCCTCCGCCAGCTCGATGCCGTGCTCTGAGGCCGCCTCCACCATGGCCGCGCCCAGCGGATGTTCGCTGGCACGCTCCAGGCTGGCGGCGAGCTTCAGGAGTTCTCGCTGGGCCGGGTCGGCGGACGCCGGGGAATCGCCAGTTGTGACTGGAGCCTGGTGCTCGCCGCCAGCGACCGACGACCGTCGACCGTCGACCGTTGAGGGGTCCGCAGCGTACGCCGGGTTTGCGGCGTTCCCCGGCTGTCCGGTCTCAGCCGGCATCAGGGATCCGGCGGCACCCGCGGAGGCGGCGCTCACCGAGCCTTCGGATCCCGCCGACGCCGCGGACCCGGAGGACTCACCGGAATCCGAGCGATCCCCGCGAACCGACGACGGTCGTCGGTCGTCGGTCGTCGGTCGGCCAGCCGCGGCCCACGCGTCGGAGAGCGCCATATCCACGACCCGCGGCCGGCCCTCCGTAATCGTCCCCGTCTTGTCCAGCACGACCGTCTCGAGGCGGTGCGCCGTCTCCAGGCTCTCCCCACCCTTGAACAGCAGCCCGCGCTCCGCGCCTGCGCCCGTGCCGGCCATCACCGCCGTGGGTGTCGCCAGGCCCATGGCGCACGGACACGCGATGATCAGCACCGTCACGAACGAGATCAGCGCGAACAGAGAGCCCGGTTCAGGGCCGAAGTCGAACCAGATGATCGCGGCCAGGATGCCCAGCGAAATGACCACAGGCACGAACACGCCGGCGATCCGGTCCGCCAGCCGCTGGATGGGCGCCTTCGAGCCCTGCGCCTCCTGCACCAGCCGGACGATCTGCGCCAGCGCCGTATCACGCCCCACCTTGCGCGCCTCGAAACGGAAGGAGCCGCTGCCGTTGATCGTACCGCCGATCACGTCGTCCCCGTCGGACTTTTCCACCGGGATTGGCTCCCCCGTCAACAGCGACTCGTCCACCGCGCTGCGCCCGCTCACCACCTGCCCGTCCACCGGGATGCGCTCACCGGGCCGCACCAGCACGACGTCGCCCACCACCACCTCCTCCACCGGCACGTCCTGCTCCTCCCCGTCCCGTACCACTCGCGCCGTCCGCGGCTGCAACCCGATCAGCTTGCGGATCGCTTCCGACGTGAGGCCCTTGGCCCGCGCTTCCAGCATCTTCCCCAACAGGATCAGCGCGATGATCATCACCACGGCATCGTAGTACACGTTCGCCGGCAGGCCCGCCGCCTGGAACACGCCCGGCGCCACCGTCGCAAGCACGCTGAACGCGTACGCCGAACCCGTGCCCACCGCGATCAGCGTGTTCATGTCCGCCGACCGATGCAGGAACCCGCTCCAGGCGCCCCGATAGAACTGACGGCCCGCCCAGAACACCACCGGCGTCGTCAGCGCCAGCAGCAGCCAGCGCAGGACGCCCGCATCCATGCCGTATAGCCACGGCAACGCGCTCGAAAGCACCATGTTCACCGGCATGAGTATCCGGTGGAACAGGTCCGCCTGCGCCGCCGGACCCGCCTCGCCCGCCATCAATGGCATGGACGCCAGCATCGCGAAGACGCCCACCAGCGCGGAGAACCAGAACTTGCGACGCAGCCCGCGGTAATGCCGCTCCCGCGCCAACCGCTCCCGCTCTGCCGGGTCGCCCGCCTCTACGGGCGCGCCCAGACGGTACCCCGCCCGTTCCACCGCCCGCGGCACCTCGTCCAGCGGTAGCGCGTCGGGGATGTAGAACACCCGCGCCTGTCCACTTGCCAGGTTCACCGCCACATCCACCACGCCAGGCAATGCGTCCAGCTCGCGCTCCACTCCCTCCCCGGAGACCGCCATCTCCAGACCCTCGACATCCAGCACCAGATCTTCCAGACGCGCACCGTACCCGATCGCCTTCACCGCCTCCACCAGCTTCGCCGCACCCGTCGCGCCCGCCTGGTACTCCACCGTCGCACGCTCCGTCGCGAAATTCACCGCCGCCTCCCGAACCCCCTCCGCCCGCGACAGCCTCTTCTGGATGCGCGTCGCGCACGCCGCACACGTCATCCCCGTCACCGGGATGTCCAGACGGAGCCAGCCTTCCGCCTTCGAATTCGAGTCCGATGGCGCGTCCGTGGTGGCATCCGGCTCCGTGGGCACGTCTGTCTTCGCCTTCGGGGTCATCTTCGTCTTCGGTTCGGGCACGTCGCTCGTCGATTCCGACTGCCCGACCGTGGCTACCCGTTCCGCGTCTTTTCGCTCGACCATCGTTTGCTCCCTGTCCACATCCGCGCCCTGCATCGCTCCGCCTTCTTGCCCGCGCCCCTGCCCCCGCCCCTGCCCGAACCCCGCCCCCGCCCGTGCCCACGCCTGGCCACGCCTGGCCGCGCCGCAGGCGCGGCCCCTATCGGGCGTGCCGGTACATGAGGTCCAGCACCTCGTCGTACGCGGCGCTCGCCGCCGCCGGGTCGCCGGACCGGATCGCGTGCGTGATGCAGTGCTCCAGGTGGTTCCGCATGACCAGCTTGCCCACCGCACGCAGCGCCTCGTGAACCGACGCGATCTGCATCAGGATGTCCGCGCAGTAGCGGCCCTCGTCCACCATCCGTTGCAGCCCCCGCACCTGCCCCTCGATCCGCTTCAGCCGCTTCAGCGCCGGTTCCTGCAACTCCGGCGACACGCCCACGGCCATCCGCACCGTCTCCTGCTCCGCCGTGCTCATAGGGTACCCCCCTAGGGTATATGTCCACCCTATTCTAACACCGGACCCCCCACGCCATCAACCCCCTCCCACGCCCGCCTCGCCTTACCCGCCTGCGCAAACGGTATTACGTTGAGCGCATGTTCGAAGATCTGAAAACCGCGTGGCGTCAGGCGGTGGAGAATTTCTGGCGTGAGCTTCAGGGCGATGCCGCGACGGCGGCCGGCCAGGCCCCGGGGATGCGTCGGGAGATTGAGCACGCGCGATCGGATCTGACGCGGCTGGAAAAGCAGATCGAAGGTGCGGTGCAGCGGGCGGAGTCGGAGCGAGGGGAGGCGGCGACTGCGCGTCGTCGTCAGGACATGGCGCGACGGATCGGGGACGAGGAAACGGCGCGGATTGCGGGGGAGTATGCGGCCAAGCACGAGGAATACGCCGGTGTGTTGGAGCGGAAGGTGGACGTGTTGCGTGCGGAGCGTGATCTGTGGCGCCGTGACCTGATCGCGATGCAGGATGCGCTGCGTCGGCGGGAGTCGGCATTAGGCGAGGGTCCGGGCGCGTCGGAGACGTTGGACGAGGAGCAGGAGCGGGACGAGCGGGAATTCAGCCGGCTGGAGCAGAGCGAGCGCATGCGCACGGCGGAGGAGCGCCTCGAGGAGTTGAAGCGTCGCATGCGAACGGAGTGACGCTCAACGACGTGGCGATGATGCGATGCGCCGGGTGCGAGGGACGGGGCCTCGCACCCGGCGCATCGCATCAGGGTCGACTGGCCGCCTGCTGTGCGCGCTGGATCAGGTTGCCGGCCACGCTCATGATGGGGCGGCTGGCATTCAGGGGGTCGCCGGGTGCCATGAAGGTCCCCGACTGGAAGGTGCCGGCGACGGGCGGTGCGATGACGAGCGCGACGCGGAAGACGACGGAATCGCCGGGCGCCAGGTTGATGGGCCCGGCGGTGACGGCGATGCGTACATCGGCGGCTGCCGTGGGCACGTAGCCGATGTGCGGATCGGGATAGTTGGGCGCTCCGGTGAGCGTATCCGGCTGTGTGCCGCTGAGGAACGCCAGGGCGTTCGCCTCGGAGTTGCTGGCGCCGGCCCAGTCCCAGCTCGACGGCCAGCCGGTCATGACGATGGTGGCCGCGGCGGGTGCCTGCAGCATCTCCAATCCAACGAGTGCCGGTGCGTTGGCGTCGGCGGCGAACCCGGACTCCTGGAAATTACTGTCGTACGCGAAGACCAGGTCATCGCCGGGTGCGTAGCTAACGATGTCGTCCGTGGCATCTCCGATGTCCGGGTCGATGGCGAAACCGAGGTAGGCGTTCTCGAAGGTCAGGCCGCCGGTGCCGTAGAGGATGGGATCCGCCATCTCGTAGAGCGTGTCGGCCATGATGTTCCGGAACACGATGCGGAGGAACACGGTGCCGGGGTACGCCTCATCTGTGAGAATCTGCTCGTCCATCTTCAGGCCGCGTCCGGTCAGGTACTGCTGGTAGGGAGGCGGCGGCACGAGCCAGCTGGACTGGGTGATCTGGTACACACCGCCGGCGCGCACCGTGTCGGGTGCGGGTCGTCCTGCGTAGTAGTAGAAGTCGTAGGGCGAAGGGCCCACGCTCGGTGTATTGGTCCCCAGGAACCCTGCCGAGACGGGAGCGCCGACGGACATGTAGCTCTGGCTGCTACCCGCGGGATAGTAAAGGCCCCCTCCACTCCCCTGCTCGAAGAACAAGGTTCCGTTGGCGCCGACGGCGAAGTCCATGCCGGCGGCTGTAACGCGACGGATGTAAGGATCCAGGCACGTCGTATCACCGCAGTGCAGCAGCAGCGGCCACCGGATGGGCGGCATGGAGTCGGGTACGATGGTGGTCTGGGCATTGAACTGGTACAGGATGCCGGCGGTATCCAGCAGCAGTCCGATGGTGTGGTTGCCCGCCGGTACGTCCAGCAGGCTATCCGGCGTGATCTTGTTCTGCGACGTGCCGTCCAGGTAGATCGTCGCGCCCTGCGGATCCGAATCGACCAGGAACGACGAAGGCGCTCCGGGCGCGGTCGAAGAATGCTGGCACGCGGCCAGGAATAGGAGAAAGCCCAGCGCGGCGAGCGTCGTTGCCAGCGATCGTGCCGTCATGTTTTCACGCCTCTTTTCGGTGTTTGCCCTGCTTCAAACCCTCCTCCTCCGCCCCACCTCCATCCTTCTCCTGCCATTGCAGCACAATCCTGGCTCGGCGAGCGAACTCGAGGGCCGATTCCAACTCGTCGGTAATGAAACGCGTTCGGCGTACCCGGTCGGACACATCCAGATCCATCTGGCCTTCCAGCTCGGCGACCAGTTCAATGACGCGCGCCGTGTGACGCACGACCTCCCAGAGCTGCTGCACGTCCACCCGGCCTGCCGCTTCGTGAACGTGCTGGTCTGCCGTGCGACCGATCTCCTGCGCCACTGACTTGACCTGGTCCTCTACCAGCATCTGCCTTCTCCCGGTGCCCACGGCACGAGCCGTTGATGAGGCGCCCCGACATCGCAGCGAGGTCGGGGCGCCCGGAATCACGATGGCGGGGTTGCCAAGACGTTGTGTCAGTGTACCCCGCTCATGAGCTTCCGGATCGGCTTGATGAGGAAGGCAAGGACCAGGCCAGCGATTGCGCCGTACAGGGCCACGTTGCGGAACAGGATGGTCGGTGCCACCTGTGTGAAGAGTCCTGCCAGCAAGCCAGCGATGAGCTCACCCAGGGAGATGGACATGAACCAGATGCCCATCATCTGCCCGACCATGCGTCTGGGCGCCAGCTTCGTCACGACGCTGAGCCCAACGGGGCTCAGGCTCAGCTCGCCGCTGGTATGCAGGAAGTAGGTGAGCACCAGCCACATCGGGCTGATCCTGTGCCCTTCGGAGGCATGCGCCGTGGCCAGGGACAGCACCATGAACCCTGCCGCCATCAGGAACAGGCCGGCGGTGAACTTCGCGGGGCTGGACGGTTCACGCTTGCCCAGCGCCACCCACAGCCAGGCGAAGACCGGGGCCAGCAGCACAATGAAGATGGGATTCACCGATTGGAACCAGCTGGCGGGGATCTGCCAACCGAACGCCACACGGCTGGTGAGCCGTTCGGCCACGAGGTTCAGCGACGAGCCCGCCTGCTCGAATCCGGACCAGAACACGGCCGAAAAGATGAACAGGATGAAGATGACAACGACACGCTTCCGCTCCACGCCATTCAACCCGCCGAACACCATCATATAGGTGAAATACAGCACCATGATGCCGAAGATCAGATAGCCGCCGGCTGCCGCGACAGCCTGGATAGAGATGGAGATGGCGCCGCTGTTGTTCAGTCCGATCAGCGCAGCGAGGATCACGAACACCACCAGCAGGCCGAGTCCGAACTGGCGTGCGCCGCGCACCCGCTCCTCGCGCTCGCCCTTCAGGATGCCTGCGTCTCCCAGGTTGCGTCCGGTGATCAGGTACTGAGCCAGGCCGGCCAGCATGCCGACGCCGGCAGCCGCGAAACCGAGGCGCCAGGAGATTTTTTCGCCGAGGTAACCGGCGACCAGCGGCGCCACCAACGCCCCGATATTGATACCCATGTAGAAGATGGAGAACGCGGCATCGCGCCGGGCACCTTGCTGCTCCGCATACAGCTCCCCCACCATGGTGCTGACATTCGGCTTGAGCAGGCCGACGCCCAGCACCAGCAGGACCAGACCGAGGTAAAACGAATTGACACTGTTGATAACCAGAGCGAACTGACCCGCTGCGATCAAGATACCGCCGTAGAGCACCGCGTTGCGCTGGCCCACCACCTTGTCCGCCAACCAGCCGCCCGGCAGCGCCAGCAGGTACACGAACGCGGCATACAGCCCGTAGATGGCCGCCGCCTTCGGCACAGCGAAGCCCAGTCCACCCGTGGCGATGGGCGCGGTCATGAACAGGATCAGGATGCCGCGCATCCCGTAGAAGCTGAACCGTTCCCACATCTCGGTGAAGAACAGCGTGGCCAGCCCCTTCGGGTGCCCGAAGAAGGACGTATCCTGCCCCGCCTGTGCCGCGGTCATGCCCCCGGTGTTTTGCGTCGCGGGCTCGTCGGTGAAGTTGGACGTGCGATCGTCGGTCATGCGTCTCCTCACTCGACAGTCAGGGCGCCGTGGACGATGCCCCTACGCCGCCGGTCGGCGGCACGGATGTGTGCGGATTCCGCGCAATGTATGGCGCGCATCGTGACCGCACTACCTACGGACGATGGCGCCCGGCCGTTGGTCACCAGCCGCCCGTGTTTCCTTTGCCCCGTTGGGGTCGCGTCCTTATCTTGAGCGATCGTTCGACCGGGGCCACCTGAAAGGCGCACATGCACGCGATTCACGCAGACACACAACCCCGCGAGCCGTCGGCGGCTGGGAAGCACGAGTCGGCGTCCCCCGTGGGACGGACGCCCACGGCGTCCGAGCCGCGTGCGACTCTGCGAGGCGACGGCCGTCCCGGACATCCGGACCGAACCGACCAGGCACAGCCGGATTGGCTTGCGCGTCCGGAGTTGCTGCGGCGGCGTGGGCGCCGCCCGGACAACCCCGGCCGGGAGGGCGGCATTCGATTGCGGCGAGCGCGTCGCGTTTTCGCCCCCTTCAGCGCCCTGCCGTCGCTTGCCCGCCCTCCGCTCGACCTCCGCCCCCGCCGCCGCTAGCGTCCAGCTGGCGTTCCAGCTCCTCCGCCCGGCGGCGCAATCGCTCGTTGACCGCTTGCAGCTCCCCGATCAGGTCGGCGCGCTCCACCGTTCGCGCCAGTTGCCGGGCAACGCCGGTCAACAAGTCTCGCTCCCCATCGCTGAACGTGCGCTGTTCCGTGAAGTAGAAGGTGAGCGCACCCGACACACCCCGCTCGCTATGCAGGGGCAGCGAGATGAGCGAGATGAAGCCCAGCTCGCGCGCCGGCTCCCGCCACTCCTCGGTGCCGTCGTCCTGGAACACATCTTCCACCTCTACCGCTTGCACGTCGGCTACGGCCCGGCCCGTGGGTCCACGACCCACGCGGATTCGCAGGCGACTGAGGTAGCGGGCCGAGCTTTGCGGCCAGTTCTGGGCGCAGACGAGGCGCAGCAGGGCGGGATCGTCGGCGTCGCGCAGGAAAACGGAGGCGAAACTCGCATCGACGAGCGGTGTCACGCGTGCCAGAGCAAGTCTGTAAACTTCCAGTGCCCCGGACGCGGAAAGGAAGGCGAAACGGGCTGTTTGCGAATCTGGGGAGATGTGGGTCATGAGCAATTCAGTTGTTTTCGGGGTCCGTTTCGGCCTCGGATATGGCAAACGTCAAGGCATCGCGCGAAGAACTCCCTTGACGCGAATCGCGCACTTTCCTAACGTATCGAAGCGTTTTGGGCGGCCGGACGCGGAATATCCCTGGCTAGCCAATCCGGCCGACAAGTTCGATCCGGCGATGGGTTCACCGCAAGGGTGGGCCGTCGCCCGATTTGAGGGTCGCGGGCGTCGGGAACGACCCGCGGAGGTGTCGCTGGCACACCTTCAGAACCGTCACCACTTTCGGGAGGAGTAGCTCCATGAACAAGTCCGAACTCGTACAGTCGCTGTCGGGCAAGACGAAGATGACGAAGGCGGATGCGCAGCGCGCAGTGGATGCGCTGTTCAACGCGAAGGGTGGGATCATCACGGGCGCCCTGAAGAAGGGTGACCGCGTGCAGATCACGGGCTTCGGCACCTTCGAGACCCGCAAGCGCAAGGCTCGCATGGGCCGCAATCCCCGCACGGGCAGGGAGATCAAGATCGGCCCGACGACGTCTCCGTCGTTCCGTCCGGGCAAGGCTCTCAAGGACGCCGTCAAAAAGTAACGGACAGCGCCCGATCGACCCGAGAAGAAGCCCCGGCTGGTGCACCAACCGGGGCTTCTTCTCGTTCATCGGCACGCTCGCGCCTACGAACGGCGCCGGGGTCCCGGGCGGGGCGCGGGACGGCGCCCACCCTTTCCACCCCGGGGGCCCTTGCGGTCGTAGTCCACGCGAAGGCTGCGGTTGCGCAAGGTTGTCCCGTTGAGGGCATCGATCACGCGGCGGGCCAAGGCGCTTTCCACCTCGACGGTGGTGAACGTATCGCCGATATCGATGCGGCCCACCCGGCTGCCCTCGATGCCGGCCTCGCCCGTGATGGCGCCCAGGATGTCCCCCGGTCCCACGTCATCGCGCTGACCGATGCTCACGAACAGCCGGACGAACGGCTCGCCCGGCGGTGGCGCCTTGGCCGCCGGCGCCTGCTGTGAACGGCGCTGAGCGGGCGCCTGTTCCGGCGCGGACACTTCCCGCCTGCGGGCTAGCAGGCACGCGGCGGCCGCAACCTCCGCCAGGGACGCCTCGTTGAGCAGGGGCTCCAGCACCAACAGCTGGGCCGCCAGGTCCCCGGACCCGATCGCTTCACGCAATTGATTCCGGAACGCCTCGAGGTCCCGCACCATCCCGCCGGGCGGCGAAGTGGCCACGGCTTCCAGGCCGATGCCCGCCGTCGCCGCGATCCGCCGCAGGTGGGCGACCTCCCGGGCCCGGACGATCACCGCACCGCCGGCTGCGTGCCGGCCGGCCAGCTCGTCGGCGTCGAAGGGCGCGTCATAGCTGATCACGGGGTCGTCCGCCGGTGCGTGGGCCGGGCCCGTCACCGGCGTGACCTCGGCGAACCCGCGCAGCGCCAGCTCGCGAGCCACGCTCTCCGCGCGGGCCTGTGTGCGGCACACCACCGGCACGGGCGCCCGTTCCAGCAGGCCCGCCAGCGCGTCCAGCTTGTTCTCGGCGACCATGTACCCCACGCGTCCGCCTTCCCGGGCCTGCGCCTGCGCCTGCGCGTCCGCCGGCACCGGTGGGAACGTCAGCGCCCGCCGAACGTGGCGTTCCACGAAGTCGGCGACCGCGCCTTCCAGGTCGCCCACGACAACGCGCTGGGCATCCCGCGGGAGAGCGTCGGTGACGGCTTCCAGTGCCTGGGTGTCCCCCAGCTTGAAGAGGGCGCCTGCATCGTCCAGGACCAGGGTCTGCACGCCCTCCAGCTTGAGGCGTGAGGCGCTCAGGGCGTCCAGCACGGCACGCGGCGTGGCGGCAAGGATCGCCGCGTCGGCGAACCGGTCGGGCCAGCCCGGCCCGGACGCATGCACGCGCACGCCGGCGGCGTCAGCCAGCGAGGCGAGGGAATTCGCGACGGCGGCGGCCACCTCCGGCGTCGGGGTCAACACCAGGGCCTGAAGGGGGATCGTCGCCGCATCGGCGCCCGCCACGCGATCCAGCAGCGCAAGCCCGTACGCACCCAGCACGCCCGCACCCGCGCTGCCGCGCAGCACGGCGTTGCCGCCCCGGCGGATCACCGGGATGGACGCCCTCTGCAACGAGGACGGGGCCTCCCAGCCCCGTGCGCGCGCCGCTTCCACCAGCTCGGCCCTGAGGCCGAGGTCCTCGAACGACTCCGCCATGCCGCCTCCGTCTCCATTCTGCAGAACGACGGAGAATATACCCGCTTGCAGGGTCCCTGCCCACCCGGTTACCATGCCGACCGACGCACCTGCACCGCCCCTGGCGATGCGTCTGCGCCCCGATCCACTCGAACGGCGACGATCATGGAGTCCATCCAGGTCTGGCTCACGGGAGCCAGCGACTTCGTCTGGGGCCTGCCCATCATCATCCTGCTGCTGGCCACGGGCGTCTACCTGACGCTTGTGCTGCGCGGGATCCAGTTCCGGCGCCTTTGGCACTCCCTCTGGCTGGCTCTCGTCGTACGCCGGGAGCATGGCGCCGAAGGTGACATCTCCCACTTCCAGGCCCTGATGACCGCGCTGGCCGCCACCGTCGGCGTGGGCAACATCGCGGGCGTCGCCACTGCCATCGCGTCGGGCGGGCCGGGCGCCCTGTTCTGGATGTGGATCACGGGTCTGTTCGGCATGGCCACCAAGTATTCCGAGGCGCTGCTGGGCGTGCACTACCGCGAGGTGGACCGGCGAGGCAACATGTCGGGTGGGCCCATGTACTACCTGTCCCGGGGCGTCGGCGGCTGGCCGGGCAAGGTGCTCGGCTTCCTGTTCGCCCTGTTCGCCGCCTTCGCCGCCTTCGGCATCGGTTGCATGGTCCAGTCCAACTCGGTCGCCGACGCGCTGCACTCCTCCTTCGGCATCCCGCCCGTTTCCACCGGCATTGTCATCATGGTGCTGGCCGGCGCGGTGATCCTGGGCGGCATCCGGAGCATCGGCCGGGTCACGGGCTTCTTCGTGCCCATCATGATCGTGTTCTATCTCGTCGGCGGCCTCATCGTGCTGGCCATCAACTGGCGGGGGCTGGACGACATCGTGCGGCTGGTGTTCAGCGAGGCCTTCGCGCCCACCGCGGCCGTGGGCGGCTTCCTGGGCGCCAGCGTTCGGGAAGCGGTCCGCTGGGGGTTCGCCCGCGGGATCTTCTCCAACGAGTCGGGTCTGGGCACCGGCGGCATCGCTGCCGCGGCCGCCCAGA
>JARRJS010000090.1:0-21370 GCA_037388885.1 Gemmatimonadota bacterium | reverse complement strand
GCGAGCAGGTCCCGTCCTTGTACGACTTGCCCTGGATGAACGCACCGGCAACCAGGATCGGCACGGCACCCGTCGGCGCCGGATCCTGCTCCGGGAGTATCGGTGAGAACTCTGACCAGGGAGGAAGACTGTCGAGGTCTGATTGATCTGCGTCGGGTCGTTTTGCTTGAGACCCGTGACCTTGTTGCCGTTGCAGCCCGCTATGCGGGCAATTACAGCGACGAAAGCCCATTTCACCTTCATGGCACGCTTCGCGAGGCGCGAAGATGGAAAGTGGCCCCACCTCGTGAACTGCCCCGACACCATACGGCGGGGGGCCTCTCAGGGCAACAACAGGTCATGGGGCCCCGGGCCGGGCCGCGCTTCGATCACTTTTCCGCTTTCCGCGGCCCGGTTCGTGAATTGCCGAGGCGCTCTACCGCACCGGTGACCTGGCGGGCGCGGCGGCGCTGATCAACGTGTCGCGCGAGGCCGCCGGCCTCGGCGCCACGAACGCGAACGGCACCAACGCGGACGGCGTGCCCAGGCGGCCCGACGGTAGCTGCGGCGGCCTGTTCGAGATGCTGAGGTGGGAGAAGCGCATGCAGGTGCGCCTCGAGGGCCCGTTCGACGCGCCATGGTACTTCGACGCCCGGAGCTGGGGCGACCTCTACCAGGGCACGTTCCTGCAATTACCCGTGCCGTGTCAGCAGCTGCTCTATGTCGGCAACGGCGAGACGTGCTACACGTTCGGCGGAAGCGAGCCGTCGTCCGCCCTACCCAGCACGTACCACTGGCCCGGCGAAGGGTAGCAGCGGAAAGCGGAAAGCGGGAAGCGGGAAACAGAAATCGGGAAGCGGATTGCGTGCCGGGCGTTTCAACGGCGCGCCCGGTCCGCACCGTTCCAGGGCCGGCGCGGGATACGCGCCGGCCTGGCTGCTGTGCTGCCTGGCCATCCAACCCATCGTCGTGTTCACACTGCCGTCGCCGGGTCAGGTCATCATTGCGGCTCAGCGCCGCCCATACGTGCCCTCGCTTGCCAGACTTACGCCGACGCTGCGGGACTCCGCCACGAACACCCGGGTCGGCGAGCCGGGGATCACCCACACGACATCCGCTCGGCCGTCGCCGTTCACGTCCCCCACCATTGCCGGCAGGGCGACGCTCCAGTTCGCGGAGACGGGATGAACCTGCAGCGGAGTCGTCCCGGCGCTCAGCACCCCGCTGGCCGTTCCGAGGAACACGGCGATGGTATTCGTGGTGCTCGAGAGATAGTTGAGGATCAGGTCGGCGGTGCCATCGCCGTTCACGTCGCCCCCCATCGCCGTGTAATGCAGAGCCGGGAGGGCGTTCGCCAGTGAGGTGTAGGGCATGAGGCTGCTCATCGCCGAAAGGATGTAGACGCGGCTGTCCGGGTTCCCCGACGGGTCCCGGTAAAACAACCAATCCGGCTTCTGGTCACCGTTGAAGTCGGCGACCACGTTCTGGTACCAGCGCCAGTCCCCCCCGCTGCGGTTGGTCACTTCCAGCGGGTTGAACGTGCCGTCGCCGTTCGACGTCCCGACTTCGGTCTGGTTGTAAGAGATGTTTATCGTGTTGAAGATCAGGTCGGTTCTGCCATCACTGTTGACGTCCGCCACGTCTGTGATGTACGGTGCCCACCCGCCGGTTCCGAGCCGGTGAACCATGCTATCGAGCGCGAAGGTGCCGTCGCCATTCGACATCCCGGTAAAGACCGTGTTGTTCCCGTCACTGGTCCGGTTCCAGATCAGGTCGGCGCTGCCGTCGTTGTCGAGGTCGCCCACGTAGAGGCCCCACGTGTTCCAGCCACGTGGCGTCGCCTGCTGCACCGGTTCGAACGTCCAACCTCCGGAACCGTTCGCCAGGGCGACGTAGATGCTGTTGATCGAATCCCGCTGGTTCCAGAGCAGGTCAGCATTCCCGTCGCCATTGAAGTCGCCGACGTGCAGGTCGTAGCCCGCCCAACCGGTGGCTGGGGTCGCAGGATGGCTCACCGCCGCGCCCGGCATCGCGAACGAGCCGGTCGTCCCCGCCAGGGCCACCGCCACCTGGTTGGTGTTGGCGTCCCGGTGGTTGAAGACCATATCTGACCGGCCGTCACCGTTCACGTCCACCAGCCGCGTCTCGAACGGCGTCGTCACCGGCGGCGAGAACGACTGCGCCGGCAGGAAGTCGAATTGCCCGGCGGTCGCGGGGGAGCAGGTGGTCACGTTGTAAGTCGTCGCCTCGGCGTGGACGGCGGCGAGACTACCACGGTGAACATCTTTTCGTAGAAGTGCGCCACCACCGTGTTCTGCGAGGCGTTGGTCTCGATACTGGTGTGCGCCGCGGCGGAGAAACCGAGGTAGTGGCCCGAGGCGTTGAACGACAGCGCGAACTGGTCTTCGCTGCAGTACGTATCCATGTGCCAGTAGATGCTGCTCGACGCCTGTAGATTGTTCGCGACCGCGTCGCCGATGATGCTCCCCACCGCCGCCGCCGCGTGCGCCTGGTCTACCGTGTCTACGGTCCGATAGTTGGTGCCCGTCTGGATCGCCGGGATGGACACGTTGATCGGCGCCCGCTTGGCGAAGTTCAGCGGGAGCATCGAGCCGACCCCGTCCTTGTAGCTCTTGCCCTGGATGAAGGCCCCGGGGTACAGGATCGCCGCATTGGGGCTGTACATCACGATCTCCTGCGGCGTCTTCTGGACGCTGTAGGGCGTCGACTCGCATACGTACGGCACGTCGGAGTGCGTGACCGTGTTGCCCGCAGAGTCGATCGTGGTGACCGTCACCACCGTGTCGTACGACAGGGTGGGTGGGTCTCCGGTCGGCGCGGGATCCTGGTCCGGCAGCAACGGCGAGAACTGTGACCAGGGAGGGAGATTGTCCAGGTATTGATTGATCTGGGTGGGGTTGTCCTGCTTGGGACCCGTGACCTTGTTACCGTTGCAGCCCGCCACCAGCACGATCACGACAGCGACGCACCATTGCATCCTCGTGGCACTCTCCTCGAGGCACAAAGATGGGAAATTGGGTCACCTCGTTGGCCACAAAGCACAATAGGGAACGGGTCCTTGCACGGCAACAAAGGCGGGCGTGGGTGAAGTCGGCGTGAGACGATGGCGTGAGCAGCGCCGCGTCCCCGGATCCCGCGGCCCCAATCCTGCAACGGCCGTAGGAGTTCGCATGTAGCTTCGGCAATCCAAATTGAACGAGGACCTGTTCGGTCCCACGCCGGGCGCGTAGCGTTCATGAGGCGTTCGACCCAACGAGGGAAATAGACGTGTCGCAGCCGATGGAGAACAGCGGCGGCGGAGTTGGCGCATGGGGCGCCGGCCGGGCGGTGCTGCTTCTCATCATCCTGGGCACGGTGTTGCGCGTGGTGCTGGGTGGTGCATTGGGGCTGGGGGTGGACGAGTCGTACGCGGTGTCGGTGGCGCGGGGGCTGGGCCTCAGCTACTTCGACCATCCACCGATCTCCTTCTGGATCCCCGGGGTGCTGGCCAGGCTGGCGCACAGCGAGAGCGGCCTGCTCATGCGGTTGCCGTTCATCCTGCTGTTCGCGGGCACGACGTGGCTGCTGTACCGTCTGACCAGCCGGCTGTTCGGCGAGCGGGCGGGCCTGTTCGCGGCCCTGCTGCTGACCGTGTCGCCCGTGTTCAGCCTGAGCACCGGCGGCTGGGTGCTGCCCGACGGGCCCCTGATGTTCTTCATGCTGGCGGCGGCGCTGTGCCTGGAGCGCGTGCTCCTGCACGACGACGAGGCGCACCCGACGTCGTGGTGGGCGGCCGCCGGCGTCTTCACGGGCCTGGCGCTGCTGTCCAAGTACCACGGCATCTTCATCGCGGCGGGCGCCTTCCTCTTCCTGCTCACCCGGCGCGAGAGCCGGCACTGGCTGCGGCACCCCGGGCCGTACCTGGCGGCGGGCATCGCGGCCGTGATGTTCCTCCCGGTGCTCTACTGGAACGCGACGCACGGCTGGATCTCGTTCCGGTTCCAGGGCGGGCGCGGGGTACCCGCCGGCTTGCACGTCGGCTCGTTCCTCCAGTCCATCGCGGGACAGGCCGGCTACCTGCTGCCCTGGATCTGGGTGCCCGTCGTCTGGGTGCTGGTGCGCAGCCTGGCGGCGGGGCCGCGCGACGCGCGACGCTGGCTGCTGTGCTGCCTGGCCATCGGGCCCATCGTCGTGTTCACGCTGCCGTCGCTGGGCGGCAACGCCGGGCTGCCGCACTGGGAGGCGCCGGGCTACCTGTTCGCGTTCCCGCTGCTGGGCGCGGCGGCGGACCACTGGCTACGGGACGGCCGGCGCGCGGTGCGCGGCTGGCTGCGCTTCTCCGTCGCGAGCTTCCTGGCGCTGGTGGCGGTCGCCGCGACGCAGGTGACGACGGGTTGGTTGACGGACCTGGCGCCGTCCTTCCGGCGCGGCGACCCGTCGTGGCAGGTGCTGGACTGGCGTGCGTTGCGGCCGGCGCTGGCGGACCGGGGGCTGCTGACGCGGGACGGGCGGCGGGCCCGAGGCGCCCTTCCCGACACGACCTGGTTCGTCGCGGCGCCGGGCTGGGTGGAGCTGGGCAAGGTGGCGTACGCGCTGGGGCCCGACGTGCCCGCCGTCTGCCTGTGCGAGCACCCGCACCAGTTTGGATACCTGGACCCCCAGTCGTCGTTCCTGGGCCGGGACGCCGTCATCGTGCTGCACACGGACGACGACGCGGGCGCCGCGGCCCGCTTCGCGCCCTACTTCCGGTCCGTCGCCCCCGCGGGCACCGTCGCCATCGACCGCCTCGGCCGTCCGGTGCTGACCCTGTCCGTGCTGCTGGGCCGCGACTTCACGCGGCCGGTCGGCGCGAACCGCGACGCCGCCCGCACGGTTGGATCGTCGCCGGGCCGACGTGCGCCCGCCGCGCAGGACGCCACGGGGAGCGCGCCGTGATGCGTCGTCGTCGTCCGGAGCCGGGTGCCCGCCGCGGCCGCACTGCCGGGCACCGTAGACGCATCGTGCCTCGGTCGGGTCTCGGCGTGTTCGCCGCCATCCTGCTGGTGGGGACCTGGCCCTACACCCTCGTCCCGCCCGACCGGTTCGCGCCGCCCAGGCCGTTCTCCGGGCCAGAGCTGAAGAACCCGTACGCGGGCGCAAACGGGCGCTGGTGGAAGGCCAACTTCCACGCACACTCCGAGGCCTGGGATGGCATCACCAACGGCCATCAACCGCCGGCCGAGGTGCTGCGCGCCTACCACGAGATGGGCTACGACATCGCCGCCGTGTCCAACTACCAGAGCATCTACGGCGCAGGGCGCCAGGACCCCGTTTTCATCCCCGTCTACGAGCACGGCTACAACATCCGCAAGGTGCACGAGCTGGTCATCGGCGCGAAGCGGGTCACCTGGCTGGATTTCCCCCTCGACCAGGACCTGTCCGACAAGCAGTTCATGCTGGACCGCCTGGACGCCGCCGGGGGCATCGTGGCCATCGCACACCCCTGGCTGCGCAACGGCTACACCACAAGGACCTGCGCTACCTGTCGGGCTACACCTTGATGGAGGTCATCCGGCGCGGCCACGTGGGCGCCGACCGCTGGGACGCGGCCCTGTCCGCCGGCCACCTGTCCTGGGTCATCGGCGACGACGACGAGCACGACCTGAACCGGCCGGGCGACGTCGGCGTCTCCTGGACCATGGTCCGGGCCCCGTCCAAACGGCGCGCCGCTGTCCTCGCCGCCCTGCGCGCCGGCCACACCTACGCCGTCGCCGGCCACCATGGCCACAACGACATCCTGCTGCGCAGCGTCACCCTGCACGGCGACACGCTCACCGTACGCACGGACCCCGGCGCCCGGCTGTTCCGCTTCGTCGGCCAGGGCGGCGCCGTGCTCCGCGTCGTGCACGACTCCATGCAGGCGTCCTACGTGTTCCGGCCCACCGACACGTACGTGCGCACCGAGATCGTGACCGCGCACACCCGGATGCTGCTCAATCCCGTCTTCCGGTACGGCGTTGAGGATGTGTCGAGGATCGCAATGCGAGGAGGATGAGGCGGGAGGCATCGGCGATCTACGATCCGCCGTCTGTGATCTGGCGCGTGGCGGGAGACGGGGTGCAGATTGGGCGTGCAGTCCGCGGGGGCGTGGGGTGCGGGAAGCGTTGCGCAGCAATTGCAGTCGGGCTTCCCTCCAGCAAGGATTCTCACATGTCACGAATCAGTGCTGCGATCGCGGATGCGAACAGGAACTTCATGGAGACGTACGAGCGCGGTGAGGCCGCCGACCTCGCTCAGCTGTACACGGCGGATGGACAGCTCTTCCCCGGTGGGTCGGACGTGGTCGCGGGTCACCCGGGCATCGAGTCGTTCTGGAATGCGGTGATGGACATGGGCATCGCTGCGGCTCGACTCGAAACCGTCGAGCTGGAGGACCACGGCGATACGGCCATCGAGGTCGGGCGCTACACGCTCGAGACCACCGAAGGCGCCGTTGCCGACCGGGGCAAGTACGTCGTCGTCTGGAAGAACGACGGCGACAACTGGAAGCTCCATCGCGACATCTGGAACACCAGCCTGCCCCCCGCAGAATAGCCGGTTACCCCCGCACCCCCGGCGGGTGAGCCGAGGCCTGGCCGCCTCGCCTCACCCGCCCCGCCGTACTCGTGTCATTCCGATGCTCGCGGGTCCCCGATCGCACCGATGAACAGGATCGTCCCGCTCAGCCGCTCGCGGATGACGAGCAGGTAGGGCCGGTCCACGATCAGGCCGGCGGGTACGGCGGTGACGCCCATGCCGACGGTCGTGACGGCGGCGGCCGTCGTGCCCTCCTCGTCCACCTTGAGGTAGGTGTTCTGCTTGACGAAATCGATGTGCACGTCGGGCGGCGGGGTGACCATGTGGCTGAAGTCAGCACGGTTCGGGTCGAACGCGATGCCCATGCCCATGTTGCTGAGGGGGGTATTGAGCGTGTCCTCGGTCTTGAGCTCGAGCTTGGGCAGCGCCACATCGATGGGCTCGATCTGGGTGTAGTCGTCCGGGAACCCGCCGGTCCAGTCGGCCCAGGTCTGGGCGTTCAGGGCGGCCAGCACGCCGTCCAGCGTGGCCGTGTCCTGCGGCACGACGACATCCATGACGAACGCTTGCCCGCCGTATGGCAGCTCGCCCACGAGGACGCCCGGCGTCCAATGCCGGCCCACCCGGATCTCACCGTGCATGGTCGGCACCTGGACCCGCTTGCCGTCCGCCAGCGTGAACGACGACGGGCTCGTATGGGCCTTGTCGAACTGGTCGGTCCAGTCGCCCTTGAAGTACACGGCGTTCAGCAGGAACAGGATCTGGTCCGGGGTGATCTGGTCGATGACCTTCGGGATCAGCCCCTCCGTGTTGTCCGAAGCCCACTGGTTGATGGTGTTCACGGCCGACGGGTTGCCGAAGTCCAGCGTCTGCGCTGCCGCGTCGAACCAGGTGGTCACCGAGTCGAAGAACGACGGCACGAACGGGTAGCCGTCGCGCGCGAACGTCGCGTTCGCGATCAGCAGGTCCACGTGCGGGTCCAGCCCGGTCAGCAGGTCCTTCAGGTCGTGGTACGACCGGTTGATCTCGCCCTGCGACAGGCCTTCGAACCCCAGCGTCGCGCGCATGGAGTCGAACGTGGCGTTGGCCGCACCGTTCAGCGTCATGCCCAGCGCCATGGACGCGCTCAGCGGAGAGAGGAACGTGTTGGGCGAGCTGCGCTGCGCCCGCACCTGCCGCAACAGCTGGAACGCGAAATCGTTGGACCGGTCGATGATCTCGCGCTCGGCGACCGTGAGATCCCGCGGCAGCGTCTCGATCCGCGCCGGCGGCTTCGGCGGGCCGGTGCCCGATTTGCACGACGCGGTCGGGAGCAGCACGACGGCGGAGGCGAGGACAGCGATTGTATGTAGCGGACGCATCATGGAATCCTCCCCATACGCGTGATCATCAGCGAGAGGACATCGGGTCCGGCGGCCTTTCAGCCGCAGGCTCCTGTATGATACAACGTTCGAGCCCCGTCCGTTTGCACAATGATCGACGATCGAATCGACGATCGATGATCGCCGATCGACGATCGACGACCGGACTTTGCAGTCTTGCCGGCGCGATGCTTGCACCAAAACACGGTACGTCATCGCGCGTGGCGGCCGTGAATCCCGCGGCCGTTTTGCATTTGAAGGAGGCGTTCATGAAGGCCGGACGCTTGCTCGTCACGCTGGCCATGGCGGCCGTGCTGGGTGCATGGGCCAAGCCCATGCACAGCAAGACGCCGATCCACGTGAAGATCGACATCGAGCCCGGGAGCAGCGCGAAGATCATCGTGGTCTCCGGGAGCATGAGCAAGAACGAGATGTCGGACCAGATGGTCCCGGTCGCGATTCTGAGCACGAAGTCGTTCGATGCGACGACGGTAAACGTTTCGACGGCCGCCCTGGGCAACGACGGCATGAACGCCATGGCGTCGTCGTTCGGTTACGGGTTCCCCAGGGCGACGATCCGGGACGTGAACGGGGACGGCATCAGGGACATGGTGCTGCAGTTCCCCGTGGCGGCCTTGATGAAGGACGGGGCCTTGGTGCATCCGACCACGCGCCTGTGCCTGACCGCGAAGACCTCCAACGGCCAGTCGATTCGCGGCTGTGGTTCCGTGCGGGTGCCTGGACAGTGAAGGGGAGACGGGGAGACGGGGGGAGGAGGGCGTGGCTGGGGCAGGTGATTTGCATGCGCCACGCCCAGGGGACGGGCTATGAACCGACCGGGCACGCAAACCGGGGGAACGGCAATGCGCATCGCGTTTCTGGGACTGGGCAACGTGGGCGCGCCCATGGCGGCGAACCTGGCCGCGTCGGGCCACGAGCTGGTGGTGTGGAACCGTACGCGCTCGAAGATGTCGTCGGTGAAGGACGCGACGGCGGCGGACTCGCCGGCGCAGGCGGCGCACGGTGCGGATGTCGTGGTCACGATGCTGTCGAACGATGAGGCGGTGCAAGCGGTAGTGCTGGATGAGGATGGCGTGGTGGAGGGCATGAAGGAAGGCACGACGCACGCGTCCATGAGCACCATCAGCGCGGCGCTGTCCCGCCGGCTGGCGGCGGCGCACGCGGCGCGCGGGCAGCGCTACGTCGCCGCGCCGGTGTTCGGTCGGCCGGACGCCGCGGCGAATGCGGCGCTGCGGGTCGTGGCGGCGGGGGCGCCCGATGCCGTGGCGACGTGTCGTCCGGTGTTCGAGCTGCTGGGGCAGCAGGTGATCGAGGCCGGCGCGGAGCCGGAGAACGCGAATATCGTGAAGCTGGCGGGCAACTTCATGCTGGCTTCGGCCATCGAGGCGATGGCGGAGGCATACGCGCTGGTGCGCGCGCACGGGATCGATACCGAGCTGTTCCACGAGACCATGGCCGACCGACTGTTCGCCTCCGGGGTTCCTGCTGGAGCACGGGCTCAAGGACGTGCGCCTCGCCCTGCGCGCGGGCGACGAGGCACAGGTGCCCCTGCCGTTCGCCAGCGTGCTGCGCGATCGGCTGCTGTCCGGCGCGGCCCGCGGCTGGGCCGCCTCCGATTGGGCGGCGCTCGGTCGCCTCGCCGCGGTGGATGCCGGACTCGACGATTCAGGTAGCAGGTAGCAGGTAGCAGGTCCGCCTTTCCGGTTCGGAGGGCTCGCGGGGGGACTGCTGCCTTCGTCGCGTGCATCGGGCTGCGTCGGGCGCTGCGCGCTGCGCCGGCGTGCCGCGAGGGAGAACCCTGGGCCGACGCACCCCGCGACGGCGTACCCTGGGCTGACGCACCCCGCCACGGCGTACCCCGCACCGGTGGCAGTCCCCCCGCGAAGGTGGAGCGGCGACGCACCCGGACCTGCTACCTGCCACCTGCAGCCGGCGCGAAGCGACGGCGCCCTGCTGCAGTGCGAAGCGCCGGCGCCCTGGTCGCTTGACCCGGGTTACACGTTCGCCTAGAATTGGCGGGCGACATGCACGGCGATGGAGTTCGCCGGAAACGCGGCGCACGGCGTCGTTGATGACTCCTGTCTCGGCAACTGGCCGGGCGGGAGTTTTTTTCGTTGGCGGCGAACAGAGAGGGATCGTCCCGGATGGGCGAACGAGCGATGCAGATGGAGAGGGAGGACTCCGTTTTGACAGAACCGGTGCCTGGCGAAGCGCCGGTGGATGAGCTGGCGCGCCTGGAGGGCGTGGCGCGGGCGTTGTCGGCGGAGCACATCGCGGCGGAGGCGCGGTCGCTGGCGGAGCGCGTGGCGGCGGGGCGCTTCTACGTGGCGTGCATCGGCCAGTTCAAGCGTGGCAAGTCCACGCTGCTGAACGCGCTGGTGGGCGAGTCGGTGCTGCCGACGGGGGTGGTGCCGGTGACGGCGGTGCCCACGGTCATCCGATACGGGGAGCAGGGCTCGGCGGTGGTCCGTTCGCGGGCGGGCACGTTCGATGTGCCGCTGGCGGACGTGGCGGAGTTCGTGGCGGAGGAGAACAACCCGGGCAACGCGAAGGGGGTGGAGGCGGTGGAGATCCGGCTGCCGTCGGCGATCCTGCGCGGTGGGCTGTGCCTGGTGGATACGCCCGGGCTGGGCTCCGTGTTCGAGGTGGCGACGGAGGCGACGCACGCGTTCGTGCCCCATATCGACGCCGCCCTGGTCGTGGTGGGGGCGGACCCGCCCATCTCGGCGGACGAGCAGGCGCTGGTAGAGACGGTGGCGGCCCATGTGCGCGACATCGTCGTGGTTCACACCAAGTCGGACCGGGTGAGTGCCGAGGAGCGAGCAGCAGCCATCGCGTTCACGCGGCGGGTGCTGGCGGAGTCGATCGGCCGGCCGATCGGCCGCGTCTACGAGGTGAGCGCCCGCGAGGCCCTGGGTACGGGCCCCACCCGGGACTGGAACGACCTAGTCGCGGCCCTCGAGGGGTTGGCGGAAGGCTCCGGAGCACGGCTGGTGCGCGCGGCACGGCTGCGCGGCATCGACCGCCTGGGCTCGCTGTTGCGGACACGGCTCGCGGAGGAGCGGAAGAGCCTGCTGCGACCGGTGGAGGAGTCGGAGCGGCGGCTTCGCCTGCTGGACGCCTCCAGCGAGCGGATCGACCAGCGGCTGCGGTACCTGGGTCATATGCTGGCGGCGGAGCAGGAGCGGGTGAGCGGCGCCCTGTTGGAACGGCAGGAGCGATTCCTGGCCGAGTCGCTGGCCACGACGATGGCCCGGCTGGAGCGGCAGGTGGAGGAGATGAGCGGCCGTGGCTCCACGCTGCGGCGTCGCGTCGCCGCGTTCACGCGCGAGCTGACGCAGGGCCTTGTAGAGCCCTGGCTGGCCTCGGAGGAGGCGGAGGCCGGAGCCATGTACGGGGAGGTGGCGGACCGGTTCGTCGAGGTAGCCAACGGGCTGCTGGACGAGCTGGAGGAGATGGCCGACGTCGGGCTGGAGCGGGTCGCCGACGCGGCGCTGCCGGACCCGGGCTTGCAGGGCGACCGGCGATTCTACTTCGACGTGCTGCCCACCGAATTCGTGTCCACGCTGCCGTTCCAGTGGGTCGCCGACACGCTGACGCCGCGGCCGTGGCTGCGCCGTCGTCTGCGGAGACAGGCGGCGACGTTCGCGGAGCGGCTGCTCAAGCGAAACACGACGCGCGTGCGCAACGACCTGGACCAGCGGCTGGCCGAGAGCCGGCGGAGCCTGGAGCGCCAGGTGCGCACCATCCTGAACGACGCCCGGACGTGGGCCGGCGGCATGATCGCCCGCGCACGGGCCACGCAGGCGGCAGGCGCCGAAGCGGTGCAGGCCGAGCTGGACCGGCTGGCGCAGCTGGACGAGGCGCTTCGAGCCATCACGTCGTCGTGAGTCAGGTAGCAGGTCGCAGGTAGCAGGTCCGGGTCCGTCGCAGTTGACGTTCGCGGGGGGACTGCAGCCGTTGCGGCGTACGCCGTGGCAGCACGCCTCACTCGACGCAGCACACGTGCGACGCACCATGCACGGGAGGCGACGCAGGCGCGGCCGCGACTGAGGCCAACGACGCGACGGAAGCCAACGCACGCGACGGAGGCCGCGCACGCGACGATGGTAGCAGTCCCCCCGCGAACCGTCCGAACCGGAAACCCGGACCTGCTACCTGCTGCCTGCAGCCGGTGCGCAGCACCGGCGCCCTCGACTCACACGCGCAGATCCCGCACGGCCGTCACCAGCAGGTAGCTGGCGAGCACGATGAGCAGCACGCCCAGGACGACGTGCATGCGGTGCTGGGCCCGGGGTGAGATCATGTGCTTGATGCGTCGCAGAATGACCGCGAGCGTCGAGAGGTAGGACCCGAGGCCCAATCCGCCGAAGAGCAGGAACACGGCCGAGACGCGTGGCGTGAAGGTGTCCACCAGCCCCAGGTCCTGGGTGACTTTTACGCCGACGAGCCACCAGAACATGATGGGCGGGTTCGTGACGGCGAGGGAGAAGCCCGTGACGAGGGAGAGGGGTCGGCTGTGGACGGCCGGGCTGCCGGTGTTGAGCTCGGCGGCCTGGGCCACGTGGCGGAACGTGAAGAAGGCGAGCACCAGCAGCACGGCGGCACCCACCATGCCGAAGACGCCCACGACGTGTTTGTCGCTCAGGAACGGTGCGAGTCCGAAGAGGGCGATGGCGCCGTACATGACGTCGGACACGACGGAGCCGGCGACCACCATGCCGGCAGTGTCGAGCCGATCGGCCATGGCCCGTTTGGCGATCTCCACCTGGGTGGCACCGATGGGAATCGCAGCGAAGAAACCGAGGACATACGCCAGCAGGGGGAGAAGCGCCGACCTCATCGGTGGTCAGGCGAAGGGACAGACACCGGCACGGTGGATTGCGCGCGGGTGACGATGTGGGCGATGTCCGCCAGCACGGCGCGGGTGTCCACCTGCTGGAAGCAGCGGACGTCCCGGCAGGTCTTCACGGTCTTGTTGATGCACGTGAGGTTCCGGCAGGGACTGGTGGCCGCGTGGGCGTAGGATGGCGCATCCTGGTTCGCCGGCAGGAAGCCGCGGCGGTTCGAGGCGTAACCGTAGAGGCGAACGGGTGTGGCGCCGAACACGGAGACCACCGCCGTGCGGTTGCGGAACCCGTTGGTGCCCAGGCGCGCCTGCTTGCGCGCCGCGGCAACGTGCAGCGGGCCCGTGTCGGCCGTGAGGAAGACATCGGCGGCATCCACCACGGCGGCATAAGCGTCGAGCGGCGTACTGGCCGGCAGCACCCGGACCTCCTTTCGCTGCCGTGGCGGCAGGGTGCCGATGAGCCGGCCCTCGATCCCGGGCTGCGTGTGCCCGGCACCCAGCACGACGACGCAGGGCAGGCGCAGCAGGCCGCGCAGCAGCTCGGCCTGCGTCTGGTGCGGCAGGCGCGTGAAGCGGGACGACGCGTCCGGGTTCATGAAGACCACGGGTCGGCCGCCCGCCTGGAGCGCATCGACGAAGGCGGTGGCGCGCGCGGCGGCTTCGGCGGACAGTGTAACGGTCACGCCCGTGAAGGTTCGCTCGCGTGCGGGCGAGAGCAAGGGCTCGAAGAGCGCGTGCACAAACGCATGCACCTGGGCCGTGACGTGCGCCACGGCGTCCGGCTGTCGCAGCGCGCGCACGAGCATCGTCGCCAGCGCCGTCCAGCGGACCACCGGCGTGCCCGCCGGCGCGATGGCGTCGTCCGAGAAGAACGGGCACAGGTTGAACACGACATCGTAGCCGCGTGTGTCCGTGAGCCGTCGGACCGCATCGGCGTCCCGGGCGCCGGGCACGCCCGTGCCGCGGAAAACGGGGTGCAGCATGGTCGTGTCACGTCCATCCACGAGGTCCTGCGCCAGCCGGGAGACCGCGTACTCGATCTCGGCGTCCGGAAGGAAGTCGCGCAGCGCCGCCACGAACGACTGGAGCATGACGGCGTCGCCGATGTTGAGGTCGGCAACCACGAGGAGCCGGCGCAACCGCCGGGCTCGGGACAGCGTGGCCTGCGCCCGGGCCAGCTCGCGAACCTGCAGCCTCTCGTTGCCGGCGGTAGCGCCGACGAACGCATCCAGGAACTGCGCGCCTGTTTGCGGGAATCGATCCGTGAGCGCACTCGACGCTCGGAACAACCATGTATGCGACATCGCCTCGCCTCGGTTCATGCGACGGTTCGACGGACGACGTGCAAAGGTCGGGCCGGACGACGAGTTCGAGTTCGAATTCGAATTCGATGCCGGTCGAGGCACGGTCCGTCGCCCAACCGCCGGAATCCGGCGGGGCACGGTTCGAAACCCGGCCGGAAAGAACACGTGCCCAAAGCACTCTCTCCCACGCGCTCCTTCGAGACCATGCTCCGCTCCCCGAACCGGATTGCACTCCGGGGACCGTCACCGCTCCTTCGAACTCCAACTCGAATTCGAATTCGAACTCGAAAACGCCGAGCCGCCATGCCGATTCGGCGGGCCTCCCTCTATCCGCCGAACAACCCTTCGACGCTCAGGTACCGCTCCCCGCTGTCCGTGATCATGCATACGATGGTCTTGCCTGCGTGCTCGTCCATGCGGGCGAGGCGGAGCGCGGCCGCGACGCTGGCGCCGGACGAGATGCCGACCAGGACGCCCTCCTTGCGGGCCACCTCGCGGCATGTGGCGAACGCGTCGTTCTCGGATACGAGTATCATCTCGTCGATCAAGTCGCGATCAAGAATCTTCGGCAGGAACCCGGGCGAGGTGCCCATCATCCGATGCGGCGCGAACCGGCCCTCGGAGATGAACGGCGACTCCGCGGGCTCGACGCCCACCGTACGCAGCGCCGGTTTCCGGGGTTTCAGCGCCTCGGCGACGCCGCAGATGGTGCCGCCGGTGCCCACCGGCGCGACGAAGATGTCCAGCGCGCCGTCGGTGTCGGCCCAGATCTCCTCGGCGGTCGTCTCGGCGTGCGCCCGCCGGTTGTCCGGGTTGTCGTGCTGGCCGACATAGAAGGCGCCGGTCTCCTCGGCGATGCGCATGGCCTCCGCCTTCGCGCCCTTCGTGCCTAGCTCCTTCGGCGTCAGCACCAGCTCGGCGCCCAGCGCCTTGAGCACGCGCCGGCGTTCCAGGCTCTGAATCTCCGACATGCACAGCGTGACCCGGTATCCCCGCATGCGGCCGATGTAGGCCAGGGCCATGCCCGTGTTGCCGGACGTGGCCTCCACCAGCATGTCGCCCGGCTTGATGTCGCCGCGCGCCTCTGCACCGCGGATCATGTACAGCGCCGGCCGGTCCTTGATGGAGATGGGGTTGAAGAACTCGCATTTGGCCAGCACGCGCGCGTTGCCGCCCTCGTTGATGCGGTCGAGGGCGAGCAGCGGCGTGTGGCCGATGAGGTCGAGAATGGAGGAGGCGACGTTCATTTCGGTTGTTCAGGGTCGTTTGAGGAGCGCCGTATCGAATTCGAACTCGAATTCGAGGTCGAGGTTCGCGGCTTGGTTTGCCCGCGGCGTGCGGTCAGCCAGCCGGCCAGTATCATGCCTGCGATCATCGCGCCGGCGCCGAGGGTGAGCTCGGGCTGGGTCCAGACGATGACCACCAGGATCAGGGCGTAGAGGACGACGGTGATGCCGGGTAGCCACGGGTACCAGGGCACCCGCAGGGGGCGCTTCAGGTCCGGCTGCGTCTTGCGGAGGCGGAACAGCCCGGCGAGGACCATGAGATCGACGGTGATGGCGACGGTCATCATGAAGCGGACGAGCCATTCGAAGGCGCCGGTGACGGCCAGGGCCAGGATCAGGAGCGTGATGAACAGCAGGGCCGGGCCGGGTGTGCCGCGTCGCCCGACGGCGGTGAAACGCTTGGGCGCCAGGCCGTCGCGGGCAAGGCCGAAGGCCACGCGCGGCATGCCGAGGAACTGGACGTTGAGCGACGACAGCAGGATCAGGATGCTGCCCAGCGTGACGAACGTCCCGGCGGCGTGGCCGAACGTCCTGGTGATGGCGTCGGCGGCCACCAGCTCGGACCCCGACATCTGCTTCGGCGTGAGGGCGCTCAGGAACGACACGTTGATGAGCAGGTAGATGACCGCCACGGCCACGGCGCCGCCCACCAGGATGCGGGGCAGCGTGCGGCCGGGGTCCAGCGTCTCTTCGGCCATCTTGGCCGCGTCCTCCCAGCCGTAGTAGGCGAACGCGATGGCCTGGTAGGCCAGCGCGAAGCCCAGCAGTCCGGCCATCTGCGGTGCTACCTGCATGGGCTCGTGGAAGCCGCGGCCGGTGCCGCCGAAGATGCCCGCGGCGCCCACCGCCACCAGGAAGAGCACCTTGAGCGCCGTCGTCGTGTTCTGGAAGCCGCGCCCCAGGCGCAGGCCGCCGGTGTGCATGAAGAAGAACGCCAGGATGACGGCGGCCGCCAGGATGGGCACTGATCCGCGGTGCAGCAGCAGCACGACGTACTCCGCGATGACGACGGCCTTGGCGGCGCCCGAGAACGCCCGTGTCACCAGCAGCTCGGCCCAGCCCGCCAGGAAGCCCATGGTGGGGCCCCACGCCTCGTGCGCGTAGACGTACTTGCCCCCCGCCCGGGGCAGCGCGGCGGCCATCTCCGCCAGTGTCAGCGTGCTGAGCGCCACCACGACGCCGCCAAGGACCCACATCCCCATCATGGTCCAGGCGCTGCCCAGATAGCCGGCGATGAGCCCCGGCGTGCGCAGGATGCCCACGCCGATGACTAGGCCCACGGTGACCGCCATGCCGTCGCGGACCCGGAAGATCCGAGGGAGGGGTGCGGAGGCTTCGGGCCGGCCCGCCAGCGCAGGATCGGGAGAGGAGTGGGCGGTCACGAGAAGACGAATTCGAATTCGAATTCGAATTCGAGTTGAGGAGATCCGGGCGCAGGCCCAATCCGGGCCGGGAGGACAGTGTGAATCAAAGGATCTCGTACATCAGGAGCACGATCCCGGACGGGTAGGTCTGTTGCCGTGCGAGGGCGAGGTGAGCGGTGGGGGCGCCATCCGGCAGCAGGGGCACACCGGCGCCCAGGACGACCGGCACGACCGCCACCTCCACGCCGTCCACCAGCTTCGCCTCCAGGAAGCTTCGGAACAGGGCGCCGCCGCCCATGAGCCAGAGGTCCTTGCCAGGCGCTTCGCGTAGCCGCGCGACGACGGTGGCGGGGTCGTCCGCCGTGACGGTGATGCCCGGGTGATCCTGCGGACCCAGCGTGCGGGAGAACACGATCGTGGGGAGACCACCTGGCGTGGCACCGCCCGGGTCGCCGCTCAGGCGCACGGCCGCCTCGTACGTTCGCCGGCCCATGAGCGCCGTGTCGAACCGGTCCAGGAAGCCGGCCCAATCGAGGGTGGGCTCCTCCGGGATCCAGTCCACGCCGCCGGCGGGGTCGGCAATGTAGCCGTCCAGGGTGGCCGCGACGGAGTAGATGACGCGACGCAGTCTCGTCGTCATTTGCACATGCTCGGAGAGGAAAGACGCCCCGGCGGGCGTCGTGTTCGCGCAAAAGCGCCATTCACCTTAATACGAATGATCGGCGCGGGCCATATCGAGGTGGGCCTGCACGAGCCACGTCGCCCTTCGAGGATCGACTGCCATGCGCACGGCGCCATGTCGACGGACCCGATTCCAGCGCGGTCTCATCCTGCTGCTGCCCGCGATACTTGCGGCCGCCTGCAACTCCGGCACGACGCCGTTCGTGGCCGATCCCGCGGCGTACGTGGACCCGCTCATCGGCACGGCCAACGGCGGCAACACGTTCCCCGGCGCGGTGGTGCCGTTCGGCATGGTGGGGTTCAGCCCGGAGGTGCCGCTGGAGGACACGCGGCGGGGCGCGGCGCCGGGTGGGTACCAGTACGACGCGCGCCGGATCCGCGGCTTCGCGTTGACGCACCTGTCCGGCACCGGCTGCCGCGGCGCGTCGGGTGATGTGCCCCTCATGCCGGTGGCTGGTCCGGTCACGGTCTCGCCCAGCGCGGACACGACGGACCGGGCGTACGCGGCCCGCTTCGTCCACGCCAACGAGACGGCCGAGCCGGGCTACTACCAGGTCCGCTTCTCCAACGGCGTGAACGTGGAGCTGTCGGCCACGGCCCGCACGGGCGCGGCGCGTTTCAGCTACCCGGCAGGCGACACGGCGTCGCTGCTCATCCGCGCGTCCGACTCGGAGGTGGGCAGCTCGGATGCACACGTGGCCATCGACCCGGCGGCCCGCACGGTCACAGGCTCGGTGACCAGCGGCAATTTCTGCGGCTACATCCACCCCGTGGACCGGCGCAGCTACTACACCCTGTATTTCGTCCTGGAGCTGGACCGGCCGCTGAAGAGCTGGGGCACGTGGCGCAACGGCACGCTCATGCCGGGCGACACGACGGCGTCGGGCGGCACGACGTACGGCGAACGCGGTGTGCCGCCCCGGGGGCTGGGCTCGGGTGCGTGGGTGACGTTTCTGGGAGCGGGAGACGAGGGAGACGGGGGGAGTGGGGGAACTGTTCCGGGCGGGGCAACCTCTCCGGTGGGCGGTTCCGCCTCCGCGGCGCAGGCACCGTTCGTGGTGCACGTGAGAGTGGGCGTCTCGTACGTCAGCGTGGCGGCCGCGCGAGCCAACCTGGAGGCGGAGCAGCCGGCGGCCACGCCGTTCGACACGGTACGGGCGCGGGCGCGAACGTCGTGGCAGCAGGCCCTGGGTCGTGTGCGCGTGGCCGGAGGCACGGAGGCGCAGCGCACGATGTTCTACACGGCGCTGTACCACGCGCTGCTGCACCCCAACCTGTTCAGCGACGCCGACGGCCGCTACATGGGCTTCGACGGGCAGGTCCATCGCCTGGAGCAGGGCCAGACGGCGCAGTACGCCAACTTCTCGGGCTGGGACGTGTACCGTTCGCAGCTCCAGCTGGTGACGCTGCTGCAACCGCAGACCGCCAGTGACATCGCCCAGTCGCTGTTGAACCAGGCGCGCCAGAACGGTGGGGAGTGGGACCGCTGGACGCACGTGACCGGTGCGACCCACGTCATGGAAGGCGACGCGTCGGCGCCCGCGATTGCCGGAATCGTGGCCTTCGGCGGCACGGCGTTCGACGTGAAGGGCGCGTACGCATCGCTGAAACACGCGGCCATGGTGCCCACCGCCGCCGACTCCAGCGACGTCGGTTGCCCCGTGGAGTGCCCCGGCCAGCGCCCGTCCCTGGATGACTGGCTCACCCTGCACTACATCCCGGCCAAGTCGAACGCATGGGGCGGCGCGGGTGAAACCCTGGAGGACGCCGGCGCCGACTACGCACTGGCGCAGCTAGCCGCCGTCGTGGGGGACAGCGCGGGCGCGGCGTCGTTCGAGCAGCGGTCCCGCTACTGGCGAAACCTCTACAACCCGGACGCGCCCGGCGGTGGCTGGGTCCAGAACCGCAACGCAGACGGCAGCTGGCCCGACCTGCACCCAGCGTCCAGCCACGGTTTCGCCGAAGGCAGCGCCGCGCAGTACACCTGGATGGTGCCCTTCGACGCCCAAGGCCTGTTCCACCTCATGGGCGGCGACAGCATCGCCGTGGCCCGCCTCGACGCGTTCTTCCACAACCCCGACGGTAGCTGGGCCCTCACCGGACTGGGCGGTATGCACGCCGAGATGAACAACGAGCCGTCCACCGGCGCACCCTGGTTGTACAGCTTCGCTGGCCGGCAGGACCGCACCCAGGCCACCGTGCGCGCCGTGCTCAACCGCCTGTGGCACGACCGGCCCGACGGCATCCCCGGCAACGACGACCTGGGCGCCATGTCTGCCTGGTACGTCTGGTCCGCCCTCGGCCTCTACCCGGCCATCCCCGGCAGCGCTCGCCTCATGCTCACCGCACCCCTCTTCCCCCGGGCCGAGATCCGACGAGCCGATGGCACGACCCTCACGTTCAGCGCATCCGGCGCCGGCACCGACGCGGCGCACATCCGCACGCTTCGCCTCGACGGGCGGCGCTGGCGACAGCCGTCGCTGCCGCCTTCGTTCGTGGAGACCGGCGGCCACCTCGACTTCACCGTCTCAGCGCAGCCGTAGGCGGCTGGGGCGCCGCCAGGACGCGGCGCTGCCGCGCCGCTAGGACGCTCCCTCCGGTCACGAGGAGGCTCGCTTCGCTCGCTAGGAGGCGGCGCTGCGCGCCGCGAGGTCCGCACCGCTCACGGGCGAGGCCGGCCAGAACGCCGGACGTTCTGCAGCCGGTGCAGTTCCTGGCGGCGCCGTAGGCGCTGCGTCCTCGTGAGCGCAGCGAGCCTCCTAGCGTGCCGCAGGCACGCGTCCTGAGCCGCGCCGTCAGGCGCGGCGTCCTGGCGGCACCCGAAGAGCACCGAGCGAGTGCCCGGCCGGCCCTTGAAGGGCGCCTACCCCTTCACCGCCGCCCTGGCCGCCTACCGATGGACGGCCGCCATCGCCGCTTCGGGGTAGCGCAGTCCGGCGGTGACCCCGGGCCGGAAGACGTCGTCGAGACGCTGCAGGTCGTCATCGTCCAGGTCGAGGCCGACGGCGGCCGCGTTCTCTTCGAGGTAGCCGACGTGCTTCGTGCCGGGGATGGGCACCACGTCCTTGCCCTGGCGGAGCACCCAGGCGAGGGCGATCTGGCCGGCGGTGCAGCCCTTGTCGGCGGCCATGGCCTCCACGCGTTCCACCAGCTTGCGGTTACGCTGGAAATTCTCGCCTTCGAAGCGCGGATTGTGGCGCCGAAAATCACCGTCGGGGATGTCGTCGGGCGTCCTGAAGCGGCCGGTGAGGAAGCCGCGACCGAGGGGGCTGTAGGCGACGAAGCCGATGCCCAGCTCGCGCACGGCGTCGAGCACGTCGTTCTGTTCCACATCGCGCGTCCAGAGAGAGTACTCGGTCTGGAGCGCGGCGATGGGGTGGGTGGCGTGGGCGCGGCGGATGGTGTCCGGTGCGGCCTCGCTGAGCCCCAGGTAGCGCACCTTGCCCTCTTCGACCAGGCGGGCCATGGCGCCGACGGTGTCCTCGATGGGCACGTCGGGGTCGACCCGGTGCTGGTAGTACAGGTCGATGTGGTCCACGGCGAGCCGCCGGAGCGACGCCTCACATGCCTCACGCACGTACTCGGGGTCCCCGCGAATGCCCAGGCGCTCGCCCCCGGGGCCACGCACGTTGCCGAACTTGGTCGCCAGCACGACGTCGTTGCGCCGATCCTTGATGGCGCGACCCACGAGCTCCTCGTTCTTGAACGGCCCGTACATGTCCGCCGTATCGAGGAAATCCATGCCCAGCTCGAGAGCGCGATGGATGGTGTGTATGGACTCGGCGTCGTCCGTGGCGCCGTAGAACTCGCTCATGCCCATGCACCCCAGGCCGATGGCCGACACGCTCAGATCTGCGCCGAGGGTCCGCCTGTCCATGAGGCCTCCTTGTTGCCTGTGCGTGAACCTCTGGTTGAACGACGCTGAACGTCGCAACAGGCATGCCTTGAGGGGTCGACGCCCCTGGCGTCG
>JARRJS010000089.1:0-12215 GCA_037388885.1 Gemmatimonadota bacterium | reverse complement strand
CAGGCAAACGGCACGAGGAGCAGCACCGGCATGGCAAGTGATCGCACCCAGCCCGTGGACATCGGGCCGTCGCCCGGAGGCAAGCGCCTGCGGATCCTCTGGAAGGACGGGCACGAGTCGCTCTACTCGCCTCGCTACCTGCGTCTGCGCTGCCCGTGCGCCGACTGCGTCGACGAGATGACCGGCCGCCCGCTCCTCGACCCGCTCACCGTCCCCGAGGACGTCTACCCCCTCGAGATCAACTACGTCGGACGCTACGCTCTCGCCTTCAAGTGGAGCGACGGCCACACCACCGGCATCTACCCCTTCGACCTGCTCCGCGGCATCTGCCCCTGCGAGGATTGCGCCGTCGAAACGTCCAATTCCCCGCCCAGCGGCCAGTGGCAGTAGGTCGCCGCGCCGCGCTCGCCGTCTCCCGCTCTCCCCGGCTCCCCGTCCCCCCGGCTCCCCCTCAGGGTGGTAGGGTGGGGAGGGGCTAGGCTTCCCAGCCTCTCGCCTCGTTGGGCCAGCTCGAAACCACCCGTCCGTCGCGCATCCCCCACACCTTCGGCTGCAGGTTCATGGACACGCATACGTGGTTGGGGATGATGCGTACACGCTCGCCGACGCGCGGGCGCCAGTCGGTGCCCGACAGGTCCAGGATGCCGTGCTCCTCCGACCGTCGTGCCACCTTGACGTCCCGGTGCCCGAGCACGACGCCGTAGCCGTCCTTGCCCGGTGCGGCGATCTGGTCGCCGGAGAGCGTCTTGGTCCCGGCGTCCACCACGGCCTGGCCGGGCACGGCCGTGCTGATCACGGTGGCCAGGATGGTGTACGCGCAGTCGTCCCAGCTGCACGCGCCCATCTCGGCGGTGATGCGGTCGTTGAAGACGTAGGTGCCGGGCCGGAACTCGGTGATGCCGGGCATCTGGTGGGTCGATGCCCATGTGGGCGTGGAGCCACCGCTCACCACGGCCGGTTCCAGGTCCGCGTCCGTGAGCGCCTGGAGGTGGGCGGCCAGGTCGCGGTTCAACGTTTCACGCGGCTCCGTCTGCTCGGTGACGGGTTGCCGGATGTGGCCGGGGTAGAACATGAGGCCGCGGTACTCGATGCCAGGCAGCTCGACAGCGGAGCGGGCCAGGTCCACGGCATCGGCGGGCCGGGCAACCCCGCACCGGTGCATGCCGAGATCGACCTCCACCAGGACACTCACGCTCCGGCCGGCGGCTTCGGCCAGCTCCGACAGCTGCCGCAGCGCTTCCACCGAATCCAGGGCCACCGTCAGCCGCACGTGCTCCGGCAACGTGAGCAATGCACGCGTGCGCGCCGGATTCACCGTGGGATAGGCCACCAGGATATCGTCTGCGACGGCCGCCATGAGATGCGCTTCCCGCGGTGTCGCCACCGTCACGCCTACCGCACCGCGGCGCCGCTGCTCGGCGGCGATCCAGGGCGCCTTGTGCGTCTTGACGTGCGGGCGCAGCGACAGGCCGTGATCGGCCGCATAGGCGGCCAGCCGGTCCAGATTCGCCTCCATGCGGTCCAGGTCCACCACCGCGGCCGGCGTCGCCAACTCGTCCAGCGCTCGGTCTTCCCGCTCCGGCTCTGTCGCCTGCATCGGCATCGTGTTCTGCCTCCGGTTCAGTCCTTCGTCACACCGAAGTCCCGGACGTCGAGGTCCAGATGGTGGTTCGCCCGCAGACCCACGATCCCCGATGTCGGCACATCGGTACGCGGCAACGACGTCACATCCTTGCCGTTCACCAGGAACCGAACCTGGGACGCGCCGACCGCGACCGCCAGTGTGTTCTCACCGTTCGTCTTGCCGTTCGTCTGCTGGATCGCCGGGTCGGCGGTCCAGTTCACCAGCGTGTGCGTCTGGGCTCCCTGGCGACGCTTCACCCGGTACTGCCCGTCCGGTCGGATCAGGAAATACACGTAGTCGACGTTCGGCCCCTTCAGGTCCTGACCGCCGAAGAACAGGCCGTAGGCCTCCGGATGTGACGTGGGGCTGTTCTGCGTGAACTGCACCGCCACCTCGTACTGTCCGTTCTCCGTGTCCTGAGGCCGCCAGAAGATGGCGTGCACGGTGCCCATCAGCATGTGGATGCCGTCGCCCGACGTGTCGAACGTGATGCCGTCCGTGTTGGCCGACGCCTCGTCGGCACGCACCTGCCACGGGGCGGTGCAACAGGCGGTTGGCGCGTGCCAGGCGCCGACACCCAGGGGCGCGGCAAGGCACAACACTGCCACGAGCGCTCGCATGGTTCCGTCCTTTCTGTTCGCGGGACGATGGGGAATGGGGAGCCGAAAGGTACCGGACCCCCCGGACCTTTTCCACCCCGTTCCGCGACAGGCTCCATTCTGCCGGTTGTGTGACGGGCTCCGGTTCGCGAAACTATGCCGCCCGCCTGTGCCGGAGCGTCACGCAGGCAGGCTTCGCACCACTGAATGCAAGGGCTGGACCGAACGGGGTCGGAGGGAAGAGGACACACGAAATGCGTATCACGTCGTTCCTGCGCGCGCTGCTGACACTGGGGAAGAGCGTCACCCGTGGACTCTCGGAGGCGGACGCCGGCGATGACCCCATCGCGCTCTTCGGCCGGTGGTTCGGCGACGCCGGATCCTCCGACATGCTCCTGCCCGAGGCCATGACCCTGGCCACCGCCTCACGCGACGGCGTGCCCTCCGCGCGCATGGTTCTGCTCAAGGCCTTCGGACCCGACGGCTTCGTCTTCTACACCAACTACGAAAGCCGCAAGGCGCACGAGCTGGACGACAACCCCCACGCAACCCTCGTCTTCCACTGGCCCGTCCACCAGCGCCAGGTCCGCATCGAAGGCCACGTCGAACGCACCAGCACCGAGACCTCTGCCGGGTATTTCCGGACCCGCTCTCGCGGCAGTCGAATCGCCGCGTGGGCTTCCCGGCAGAGCGAGGAGATCGAGAGCCGCGAGGCCCTCGACCACCGGTTCGACGAGCATCGGCGCCGCTTCCACGGCGAGGACGTGCCACTACCGCCTTACTGGGGCGGCTACCGCCTTCGCCCGGAGATCATCGAGTTCTGGCAGGGCCGCATCAACCGGCTGCACGACCGCATCGTGTTTCGACGCACGGCCGACGGCTGGGAGCGCGCACGTCTCCAGCCCTGAGGGCGCGAGCCGGCGTCATGCCTTCAACCTTCCCCGCGTCTCAGCCGTAGGGGCAGCGACACCTCGAACCGCGTTCCCGCATCCCCGGACTCCAAGCGGATCCGGCCGCCGTGGCGGTTCACGACGATGTTGTATGCGATGTGGAGCCCGAGCCCGCTGCCCACGCCGGGTGGCTTCGTGGTGAAGAACGGGTCGAAGATGCGTGGTTGCACCTCCGCGGGAATGCCGGGACCGGTGTCGATGACGTCGACGACGACGTGGTCGCCGGCGCGGCGTGCGCGCAGCGTTATGCGGCCCGTGCCGTCCATGGCTTCGATGGCGTTGCCGATGAGGTTGGTCCAGACCTGGCTCAGCTCGCTGCCGTACGCTTCGATGCGGGGGAGATCCGCCTGGAAGTCGCGGTCCACCTCGACGCCCTGCTTGAGCCGGTGCTTCAGGATCACCAGCGTCGTCTCCAGCGTTTCCCGGACGTCGACCTCCTGGACCGGTGCCTGGTCCAGGAACGCATAGGTGCGGACGGCATTGACGATCTCGGAGATCTGGCGTGCACTGGTGGCGATCTCGTCGCGCAGCGACCGGGCGGCGAGGCCGGCGCCGAGCCAGTGGAGGATGACGGGCAGCTGCGTCACGTCGAACGCCTCGGCCAGCGTCTCGACGCGGTCCTGTCCCCAACCGTAGCCGACGAGGGGCGGCGCGATCTCCCAGGCCCGATCGATGTCGTGCGCCTCCAGCCAGCCGGTGAGCCGGTCTTCCTCCAGGCTGCAGGCCAGCGCGTCGGTGTTGGCCGGGCCCGGATCCGAGATGACGGTCTCCAGCGTCGCGAGGACCGTGGCCTGCTCCGGCGTCGCGTTCAGCATGCCGAGGCGGGAGGTGGCGCGCTGCCAGTTTTCCAGCGCTTCGCTCAGCTGCGACGACGCCCGTTGGATCGCCGCCGCCGGGTTGTTCAGCTCGTGGGCCAGTCCGGCGGCCAGCGTGCCCAGCGAAGCCAGCTTCTCCTGCTCCATGAGAGACGACTCGGTGCTGCGCAGGCGCGTCGCCATGGTCCGCAGGATGCTGGCGGCGGCGTCGGGGCTGGCCGCCAGCAGCTCGCGGAACGCCGACGGCTGGATGACCAGCAGCTCGCTATCCTCGATGGCGCGCACCGTCGCGGAGCGGGGCCCCTGCACCAGGAGCGACATCTCGCCCAGGAACTCGCCCGGGCCCCGCGCGGCCAGCACCACCTCGCCGCCGCTTTCTCGCTTGGTGACTTCCAGCTTGCCCGCCACGACGATGTAGAGCCCATCGCCCGGCGTGCCTTCCTCCATCACCGCGCCGCCCGCCGGCACGTTCACCCGTTCGGCCATGCGGCACAGGCGAGAGAGATCCGCCTCCGGCAGGTCGGCGAAAAGAGGCAGTCGTCGGAGAAACGCCTTGTTGCTGCGGACGCGTGCGGCGTTGCCCTCCGTCGTCATCGGGCCGTGTGTGCTCGTCACGTTGCCGCTGCCACCGCTTTGCGCGGCGCGAGAATCGGCCCGCTCAGGTGCTGGTGGACGAACTGTACCGCCATGGAGCCCTCGCCCACGGCGGACGCCACCCGCTTGACCGAGCGGGACCGGACGTCGCCGGCGACGAAGATGCCAGGCACGCTGGTTTCCAGCCACAGCGGGTCCCGGCCTGCCGACCAACCGTGCGGCCGCTTGCCGTTGCGCATGAGGTCGGTGCCGGACAGGATGAAGCCGCGCCCGTCCCGCGTGACGACGTCGCCCAGCCACTCGGTGCGCGGGGCGGCGCCGATGAACACGAAGACGGCGTGCGCCGGGCACGTTTCACGCCCGCCCGATTCCCGGTCCTCCACGACGACGCGTTCCAGTCGGCCGTCTCCTTGCACCTCCGCGACCTGGGCGCCGGCACGCACGGTGATGTTGGGCGTCTCATCGATTTGACCGATCAGGTACTGGGACATGCTCTTGGCCAGGGATGGGCCGCGCACCAGGATCGTGACCGACCGGGCGAAGCGGGACAGATACATGGCGCCCTGGCCGGCACTGTTGCCGCCGCCCACGACGAACACGTCCTCGCCTTCCGCGGCCATGGCTTCCGTCATGGCCGCACCGTAGTAGACACCTGCACCCGCAAGCTGCGCCGCGCCGGGCACGTCGAGCATGCGGTAGGAGACCCCGGTCGCGATGAGCAGGGCCTGGCCCGTCACCTGCGAGCCGTCGGCCAGCGAGACGATGGGGTAGCCATCCTGGATGCGGAGCGCGACGGCTTCGGCGGGCGTCAGGATCTCGGCTCCGAACCGCGTCGCCTGCGCCACCGCGCGCCGCGCCAGGTCGCCGCCGCTCAGCCCGACGGGGAAGCCGAGGTAGTTCTCGATGCGCGAGCTCTGGCCCGCCTGGCCGCCCGGCGCCTCCCGCTCGATGAGCAGCGTGCGAAGCCCCTCCGAGGCGCCGTACACCCCCGCGGCCAGCCCCGCCGGTCCCGCACCGACGATGATCAGGTCGTAGGAGTCGGCCTCCGCTTGCGTGCGCATGCCGAGCCGCTCGGCCACGGCCGCGTTGTCCGGGCGGGACAGGTGGCTGCCGTCCGGGAACACGACGAGGGGCAGGGCGGCCGCGTCGCTCTCGCCCACCAGCGCCTGCACCTGCTTCGCGTCCTCGCTCTCCTCCACGTCCAGCCACTGGTACGGCGTCAGGTTGCGCGCCAGGAAGTCCTTGATCCGGTGCGCGTCGGCGGACCACCGGTGTCCCACCACGCGCACGCCCTCGAACGGCGGCCGGAACCGGGACCACCACGTGTCCAGCAGGTCGGTCAGCACCGGGTACAGCCGTTCCTCCGGCGGGTCCCACGGCTTCATGAGGTAATGGTCCAGCCGGATCTCGTTGATCGCCCGGATCGCGGCGTCCGTGTCGGCGTAGGCAGTGAGCAGCACACGCTGGGCGTCCGGATAGAGGGTGAGCGCTTCCCGCAGGAATTCCACACCGGTCATGCCCGGCATGCGCTGGTCCACGACGAACAGGGCCAGCGGCGCCTCCTTCAGCTTGAGTTCGCGTACCATCTCGAGGGCGGCCGGGCCCGACGTGGCCCGCAGGATCCGGTAGTCGGCGCCGTACTCCTTGCGCAGGTCGCGGGCGATGGCGCTCAGCACCGCAGGCTCGTCGTCTACGGCGAAAATGACGGGTTTGTCCATGGCTCAGCTCGAAGCTCCCGCGGCAGGCACGTGGTTGCGGAAGCTCGCCCGGAGCGCTGCGGATTGACCGCGGTGGGCCTGGGCCTCGGCCGAACGCCCTTCCGCGTCGGCCAGGCGAGCGGCGATGTTGAGCGCCTTGGCCTCGTATGGCTTCATCTCGCTCTGGCGGAAGAAGGCGAATGCACGGTCCAGGCTTTCCCTGGCTTGTGCGCCGTCGCCGAGCTCGACGTAGGCGGCGGCCAGTTGCAGGTCCACCAGCGCCGCGGCGAACTCATCGTTATCGCTGATGGCGTCCCGCCGGGTCTTTTCGAGGGTCTCCACCGCACTTCGATCGCCATTGGCGAACTCCGCGCTCGCCACTCCGGCACTGATCCGGTTGATGAAGCTCTGCATACCCGTGGAGTTGGCCAGCTTCAACGACCGGGTGAAGTGGGTCAGCGCGTCGTTCACCTCCCGCTGTTCCAGCTTGCTCAACCCCACGCCGTACAGGGCGGCGCAGACGCATTCCATGGCGTTCATCTGCTCCGACATCTCCACACCGATCCGGCCGTGCTCCAGTCCCTTCTCGACCTCGCCCATGGTGAGGTAGGCAACGCCGACGCCGATGTGCACGTCGGCCTCCTTCACCTTGTGGCCGCCGCTGGGCGCGGCTTCCAGCGCCTGGCGGATGTGCTCCTCCGCCTCGTCGAACTCGCCGAGCCGCGCGTACGCCACGGCCGTCGACGCCAGGGCGTGCCCCTCGATCTCCGGGATGTGGTGCTGCCGGGCGAGAGCGACCACTTCGGCGAGCTGCTCCACCGCCTGGCGCGGATTCTTGTCCATCAGGAACTCGGTGGTCACGAAGAACGGGAGGATGACCAGCAGCTCGTCGCCCAGCTCCGTGGCCAGCGCGCTGCTTTCCTGCAGCGCCTCCATGCCCCGCGACGGGTAGCCGGTAAGCATGTGGATGGTGGCGATCCAGGACAGCGTGCGCGCCAGCCGCAGCTTGTCCTTCTCTGCCCGGGCTAGCGACTCCGCGTGCTGCAGCCGGTCCACCACGCCGTCGTACGCGTGCAGCTTGTACCTGACCCAGGTCCACCCCAGGATCGCGTCGCACAGCAACAGCGGGGGCGCGCTCGGCAGCCCTTCCAGCGCACGCAGCGCGCGCTCGTAGTGGTCCAGGCCCTCGCGCAGCGCGAACAGGCGCAGCGAACGCTCGGCGGCCCGGATCGAGTACGTGCCCGTGCGCAGGGCATCGCCGCCTTCTGCGAAATGATGCGCCAGCAGGGGTGCCAGCTCCTCCGTGCGCTCGGCGTACAAGTCTTCCAGCACACGGCCGGCACGGGCGTGCAGCTCACGACGTCGCTTCTTCAGCAGCAGGCCATATGCGGCTTCCTGGGTCAGCGCGTGCTTGAACGTGTACTCCCGCTCCGGCTCCCGCGCCCGCTCCCGCACCAGCTCCTCGTAGGTCAGCGTGCCCAGGTGCGGGTCCACGTTCTCGATGCGTTCGGGCGGCGGCGCCGCGCGACAGACCGAAGCCAGCGCCCGGTACGCGAAGGTGCGGCCCAGCACGGACGCTGTTTGCGCCACGCGCTTCGTTGGCTCCGGCAGCCGGTCGATGCGAGCGCTGAGTACGCCGGCCAGTGTCTCCGGGATGGAAACGGCGGCGATCTCCCTCGTCGCCCGCCAGTGCCCGTTCTCCCGCACCACCAGCTCCGAATCGATGAGGGAGCGCAGCACCTCCTCCAGGAAGAAGGGGTTGCCTTCGGAACGCTGCAGGATCAGGGCGCGCGTGCGCTCCGGCAGGTCCTCGATGCGGAGCAGGTTGGCCAGCAGCTCGCGAGAACGGTCCGCATCCAGCGGTGTCAGGTCAAGCCGCACGTACGACGCCCCGAGGCTGCCTTGCAGCCGATCCAGCATGGGCCAGCTCGCGGCCTTCCGGTCCGGGCGCAGCACGCACACTAGCAGCAGCGGCTCGCTCATGACGATGGTCGCCACCTGCGACACCAGCTCGAGGGACGGGCCATCCGCCCAGTGCAGGTCGTCGAAGACCAGCACGAGCGGTTTGACCTTGCCACCCTCGTGCATCATCGCCCGCAGCGCCGCGGTCACCGCGTCCGCGATCTGCTGCACCAGCACATCGCCGTCCAGGTCACCCAGCGCCGCCCGGGCGCCCTCGGTTTCCACCGCCAGCATGGTCTCCAGCAGCGCCAGATGCTCGGGCGGCAACGCGAGTCGCTTCGCGAAGGCTTCCAGCCGGTGGCGCACGTCCGCCGGCGTGTCGGTGTCCAGCGCCCCCACCATCTCCCGGCCGAGCTGCCACCAGGGGTGGTAGGCCAGCGTTTGGCCATACGAGATCGCCTTGCCTTCGTACCAGCCCACATCGGAACCGTCGGCGCCCTTGCGCAGCTCGGCCACCAAGCGCGACTTGCCGATGCCCGCCTCTCCCACCAGCGTCACCACCGCCCCCGAGCCGGCACGCAGATCCGTCATGGCCTCGCGCAGCCGGTCCATCTCCCCGGACCGGCCGACGAGCGGAGACGCCAACCCCTCCACCCCGCGCCTCGGGCCCGGCGCCGCCTTCACGCCCAGGACCTGGTACGTCTCCACCGGATCCTGCTTGCCCTTCAACGTCACCGGGCCGTGCCCGTCCACGTCGAACAGGCCGCGGACCAGCCGGTACGTGTCGGCGCTGATCAGCACGGTCCCCGCCTGGGCCACCGACTGCAGGCGGGCCGCCACGTTGGCCGTGTCGCCCATCGCCGTGTACTCCGCCTTCACGGCATCGCCCATTAACGCTACAACCGTCGTGCCGGTGTTGATCCCCACCCGCAGCCCGAAGTCGATGCCGTACCGTGCATTCAATGTCCGGGAGTACTCCGACGCCGACTCCATCATCGCCAGCGCGGCCCGCACCGCTCGCTCCGCATCGTCCTCGTGCGCCACCGGTGCGCCGAAAAACGCCAGCACGGCGTCGCCCATGAGCCGCCCCACCGTCCCGCCGAACCGGTTCACCGCGCCGTTCATGAACCCGAACGCCCCGTTCATTACAGCAGCCCAGTCTTCAGGCCCCAGCTGCTCCGCCAGCGTCGTGGAACGAACAACGTCAGCGAACAGTACCGTGGCGAACTTGCGCTCACCCTCCACAGGACGCGGTGACTCCAGCGGCGTCCCGCACGAGTTGCAGAAACGGGCGCCGTCCGGGTTCTCGGATGAGCATGTAGGGCAGACGATCATGATCGGGTCCCCCGTTGTCGGGTTGCCGTGGCATCCACGCTGTATCTGGATCGTGGCCTGGACCGCAACGGGGAAGGCGCCACGGCCGGGCATCGAACTCCGGGGGGAAAGCCAATTCAGGAGTTCAATATCCTGAATATGGGGCCGAGAGCGGTCGCTGAACAAGGGTACGCGGCGCGGCAAGGATGCCACGACCCGGCGTGCGCGCGGCGGGACGCAGGGTCACGCCGACGCGCGTTGCAGCGTCACGCCGGCGCGCGGCCCAACCCCGCACGGGGCGCCGTTGCCGCGCCCCCGGGCCCTCGTCGGTGCCCTCACTGATTCAGGAGCCCGCCCGTGCAGCTCGGCTGCAGGTACCGGCACAGCTCCTGGTCGTAGACCCGCATGAGCAGGATGTAGCTGGCCCCGTTGAACACGGCTCCGTGGGCGCCGGGTGGGTAGAAGCGCACTTCGGCGTCCTTGCCGGCGCTGGCCAGTGCCGTCAGCAGCTGCATGGTGTTGCGGGGATGGACGTTGTCGTCCAGGCCGGAGTGCACCAGCAGCAGGTGGCCGTCCAGGTTCTTGGCCAGCGGCGTGGCCGCGCTCTCCTTGTAGCCGTCGGCGTTGTCCTGGGGGAGGTTCATATAGCGCTCGGTGTAGATGCTGTCGTAGAGGCGCCAGTCGGTGACGGCGGAGTTGGCCATGCCGAGGCGGAACACGCCGGGGTGGCGGAGCATGGTGTAGACGGTGGAGTAGCCGCCGTAGCTGGTGCCCATGATGGCGATGTGGTCGCCGTCGACCCACGGCTTGGTGGCCATGTAGCGGGCCAGCTCCACGAAGTCGTGGCTCTCCCAGCGGCCCAGGTGCCCGTAAACGATCTTCATGAAGTCACGGCTGTAGTTGTTGGTGCCGCGGTTGTTGAGGCCCACCACGATGAAGCCTTGTTGCGCCAGGTACTGGTCGAAGCCGTCGGAGCCGAAGGCGTCGTAGACCTGCTGGGAGCCGGGTCCTCCGTAGATGGACATGACCACCGGGTACTTCTTCGACGGATCGAAGTCGGGCGGCCGGATCATGGACGCGTCGAGGGTGACGCTGTCGGGCGTCGTGAACCTGAACAGCTCGGTGGGGCTGTACACGTGCGTCTTGAGCCAGTCGTCGGTGGCGGCGTTGTCCTCCAGCGTGCTGAGCCTGCCTTTCGCGGTGCTCCATAGCTCCACGCGCAGCGGATGCTCCGTGCTGGAGTAGCGGTCGATGTAGTACTTGCCGTTGGGCCCCATGTCGAAGCGGTGGCGGCCGGGCGCCTGGGACAACCGCCGCTGGTTCGTGCCGTCGAAGTCGATGGCGTAGAGCTGCCGCTGCAGCGGCGAGGCCTCCGTGGAGGTGTAGTAGACCGTCTGGCTGGCCGGGTCGATGGCCTCGACGCGCGTGACGGTGAAGTCGCCGTGGGTCACCTGGTCCTCGAGCGCACCATCGTAGCCGTAGCGGTACAGGTGCTGGTGCCCGGTCCGGTCGGAGACCCAGAAGAACTGGCGGCTGTGGGGCGGGAAGTAGAAGAAGTCGTCGATGCCGGCGTAGAAGTCGTACACGTCGATCCAGGTGCTCGACGTCTCCTGGAAGACCTGCCGGCGCGCGCCGGTCTTCACGTCGAAGAAGAACAGGCGCACTTGGTTCTGCGGCCGGTTCAGCGTGACGACGGCCAGCGTGTCCGGGCTGCTCGTCCAGTAGATGCGCGGGATGTAGAAGTCGCCTTTCAGGCCCGTGTCCAGCCAGGTGATGCCGCCGCCATCCACGTTCGCGACGCCGATGCGCACGACGGGGTTCGGGTCGCCGGCGTTCGGAATGGGGATCTTTTCCCACTCCGGGTGGGTGCCGGCCCAGTCGGTGAGCTGCACGATGGGCACCGCGCTCTCGTTGGTCTGCCAGAAGGCGATGCGCCGGCTGTCCGGCGACCACTTCCACGCCTGCGCTTCGCCGAACTCCTCCTCGTAGACCCAGTCGTATACGCCGTTGAAGATGCTGTCCGTCGCTCCCGTGGTCAGCTGCGTCTCCTTCTTCGCCGCCAGGTCGAAGACGAACATGTTCCCGCCGCGCTCATAACCCACCAACTTGCCGTCGGGCGAGAGCTGGGCCGTGCGGGCGTCCTTGGCCGCCAGCTGCAGCGAATGGTTCGCCAGCGAGTACAGGTAGTAGTTGGAGATGCCGGACCGGCGGTAGATGGGCCGGAAATCCGTCTGGAACATCAGGTGCCGCGAATCGGCGGCCCACTGGAACGACCGGTACTGAAGGGGCTCGTTGGTGCCCGGCAGCGTCAGGCTCTTGGGGTCGAACAGGAGCGTGTCGTTGCCCGTCGCCGGGTCGTACACTCGCACCTCCTCCCGCCGGGTCGCCGGATTGCGCATGCTGTAGGAGAACCGGTCGCCGTTGTCGATCCAGTTCACGCTCGCGGGACCCCGCCGGCCGGACAGGGTCGACGAGGCGCGCAGGGCCTCCAGCATGCTGCTGAAGCGCTCTTTGCCCGACTGGCGCAGGGTCGGCTGGGGCGGCGCCGTGTGCTGCGTCGTCGCGAGGGGGGGCGACCTGGCCGCGCCCGTTGTGGTCTGCGTCGCCGCGGCACAGCCGCTCAGCGCCGGCAGGACGAGGAGCAGGCTCAGGGCGAGGATCGTGAGCTTCGATGCTGGTTTCGACACGGTCGTATCACAGTTCGGGTGCATGCCCCGGCG
>JARRJS010000088.1:0-16747 GCA_037388885.1 Gemmatimonadota bacterium | reverse complement strand
GTCGTCGGGCGGGCCTACGGGTCCGACCAACCCGGTGCCGGCGGCCATCGCCCAGTCGGGGACGTTGCCGTCGGCCACGGTGGTGGCGTCGGTGCTCACGGTGGCGGTGAAGGTGACGGATTCCGGGGGCGCGGGGATGGCGGGGGTGGAGGTGCACTGGAGCGTGGCGGCGGGTGGTGGGTCGGTGTCGTCGGACTCGACGTCCACCAATTCGTCGGGTCTTGCGAACGTGAGCTGGACGCTGGGCACGGTGGCGGGGCAGAACCAGCTGTCGGCGCGTGCGGGGACGCTGAGCGCGCTGACGCTGACGACGACGGGCACGCCGGACGGCGCGGCGGTGGTGACGCTGTCCAGCGACACGCTGTCGTTCGGGGCGCTGGGCGACACGGTCCAGCTGACGGCGACGGTGGCGGACCAGTACGGCAACGCGCTGAGCTCGCCGGTGGTGTCGTGGTCGGTAGCGAACGGGGCCGTCGCCACAGTCGACCAGACGGGGCAGGTGGTGAGTCAGGGCGAGGGAGAGACTAGCGTCACGGCGCTGTCGGACACGGCGTCGTCGTCGGCGACGGTGATCGTGCACCAGCAGGCGGCGCTGGTGACCATTGCGCCGGTGGACATCGCCCTCACAGCCGCGGGCGACACGGTGCGGCTGAGCGCCGTGGCGAAGGACGCGCAGGGCAACGTGATACCCGGCAGCGTGACCTGGAGCAACGACAACGCGTCGGCCGTGTCCGTGACGACCGACGGGCTGGTCCAGGCGGTGGCGCAAGGGACGGCGAACGTCATCGCCACGAGCGGACCCGTCGCAGACACCGTGGCGGTGGCAGTCTACACGTCGCGCGGCGTCACGCGCACCTGGACCGGCGCAACGGACGCGGTGTGGGCGAACCCGCTGGACTGGCAACCGGCGGGCGCCGCGAACGGGCAGGACACGGTGGTGGTGGCCGCGGTGTCGACCGAGCCGGTGCTGGGCGCAGACGGAGCGGTGGGGCCGCTCACCGTGCAGAGCTCGGCGAGCGTGGCCCTGGCCGGCTGGGGCCTGACCGCGAACGGCGATGTCATGGCCACGGGCCCGGTCAGCGGCGCCGGCGCCCTGGTGCTGGCCGGCACAGGCGCGACGCTGCAGGGCATGGTGCCGGCGATCATGGTGACGGGCACCGTGTCTCTCGCCGGCGCGACCCAGGCCAGCGCGGTGACCATCCAGGGCGGCTCGCTGACCATCCAGGGCCAGACCTTGACCATCAGCCCGTAGACGGATTCTGACCAGCACCACCGCTCCGGCCGGCACGCCGGGGCAGGGTACACCTATGCCCGAACACAAGAAACGGAAGGGGACCATGGACACGACGACACTCCGACGCGCCCGGCTGGCGCTGGGCGCGAGCCTGCTCGCGCTGCCGCTGTTGGCGGCGCCGCTGGCGGCGCAGACGCCGCTCATCGTATCGAAGAACGCGGCCGGGGACACGCTCACGGTCACCTACGACGACGGCACGTTCGTCGCCTTCGGCGCCCAGGGGACGCTGGACCTGCCCGTGACGGGCGTCGGCCAGCGACTCATGTGGTACCCCGGGAAAGGTGCCTTCCGCGCCGGCAGCGTCGAGACCAACAATGGCACGGGGACGGAGTGGGACGAAGCGAATATCGGCTTCCTGTCCGTCGCCCTGGGTGACGCGACGATGGCCAGCGGGGGCAACTCCCTTGCGGCGGGCCTGGCGACGCACGCCACCGCCGCGCAATCGGTGGCTCTCGGCCAGCGTTCGGTCGCCAGCTCGGACGTGGCCGTGGCCGTCGGCACCAATGCCATGGCCAGTGGCTCGAATTCCATGGCCCTGGGCACCGACGTGACGGCGAGCGGCACCTTCTCGACCGTCATCGGCTCGAGGGCATCCGCCGACGGGTACACCGGCGCCATCGTCCTGGGAGACGCCGCGCCGTTCACCGTGGGCGGCGACACCATGCGGGCCACGGCCAACAACCAGCTGGCCGTGCGGGCGTCCGGCGGCATCCGACTGCGCACCAGCCTCGACACTCTCTCCGGCTGCGACATCGACGGGGCCGGCAACATGACGTGCACCGGCACCGTCAGCGGCACCTCCGACGTCAACCGCAAGGACGACTTCGCGCCCGTGGAAGCCGACCAGGTGCTGCAGAAGCTGGCGAGCCTGCCCATCGGCGCGTGGAGCTACAAGGCCGATCCGCCGGGCGTGCGCCACGTCGGGCCCATGGCCCAGGCCTTCCACGCCGCCTTCGGGCTGGGCGCCAACGACGTCACCATCGCCACCGTCGACGCCGACGGCATCAACATGCTGGCCATCCAGGCGCTGGAGCGGCGCACCGAGACGCTGCGCAAGCAGGTGGCGGCCGCCCGGTCGCAGAGCGGCAGCCTGCGGAAGCAGGTGGAGGCCGCCCGGGCGGAGAACGCGGACCTCCGGCGACGGGTGCAGCGGCTCGAGGCCGTCGTGCAGCAGCTGGTGGCGAAGGAACACGCCGCAGCCGGCCACGATCGGTGAATCGGGGAGGGTGCCCGCCCCCGGTTGTGCGCCGGGGGCGGCGCACGTGCGCGCGTTGACATCCCAATCGGAGGCAGGGAATCCCATGCACACGACGATACACCAGCGAATCCGCCCGACCCTCGCCGCCACAATGCTGGCACTCCCGCTGCTGGCCGCGGCTCTGTTCACCTCGCCCCTGGCGGCGCAGACGCCCCTCATCGTGTCCAGGAACGCCATCGGCGACAGCGTCATGATCATGAACGACGACGGTGGCTTCGCCGTCATGGGCCAGTTCGGCAACTCGGCCATCCCGGTGCAGGGCGTGGGCGTACGGTTGATGTGGTATCCGGGCAAGGGCGCGTTCCGGGCAGGCAGAGTCACGAACAACTACGGCGGCACGGGCACGGAGTGGGACGATGCCAACATCGGCGACCTGTCCGTTGCCATGGGCGACCGGGTGATGGCCAGCGGCAACACTTCCATCGCCCTGGGTCTGGCGGCGCAGGCGACGGGCCAGTACGCGGTGGCCCTCGGGTACGCCCCCATCGCCAGCGGATACGGGACCACGGCGATGGGCTCCGGCGCGGTAGCCAGCGGGATCGACGCCTCCGCGCTGGGCGCGGCCGCGACCGCGAGCGGCGACTACTCGCTGGCCCTCGGCACGGAAGCGACCACCGACGGGTTCGAGGGCGCGGTGGTCATCGGCGATGCCGCGCCGCTCACCGTCGGCGGCGACACCATGCGCGCGACGGCAAACAACCAGTTCTCCGTGCGGGCGTCCGGCGGCATCCGGCTGCGCACCAGCTACGACACGATATCGGGCTGCGACATCGACGGGGCCGGCAACATGACGTGCACGGGCACGATCAACGGCAGCTCGGACGTGAACCGGAAGACCGACTTCGCGCCCGTGAATGCCGACCAGGTGCTGAAGAAGCTGGCGGACCTGCCCATCGGCGCCTGGAGCTACAAGCGGGACCCGGCGGGCGTGCGCCACGTGGGCCCCATGGCCCAGGCCTTCCACGCCGCCTTCGGCCTCGGCGCCAACGACGTGACCATCGCCACCGTCGACGCCGACGGCGTCAACATGCTGGCCATCCAGGCCCTGGAGCGGCGCACCGTCGCCTTGCAGAAGCAGGTGGATGCGGAGCGGGCGGCGAACGGGGAGCTGAAGCAACGGGTCGCGCGGCTGGAGGCCGTCGTGAAGGAGCTGCGGGCGAAGGACCGGAACGCCGACGCGCCGGCACCCGAGTAGGGACCGGCGCGTAGCGCGGGAGATCCTTCAAGGAGGATACTGGGAGGCGGGTGGGGCGAGGGGGATGCAGCGAGGAAGACGCAGCGAGGAAGATGCAGCGAGGTCCACGCCCCCACGGCGCGGACCTCGCTCATGTTCGGGCTGTCCTTTGGGGCTCAGCCTCAGGGGACGACGAAGCGGAGGCCGACGCGCAGGCCGATGGTCTGGGCGCCATAAGCGGAATCGGCTATGGTCTGGCCCTGGACGGTGGTGTCACCGAAGGCCTGGTGCGCGACCAGGAGAGTGAAGCCCAGTGCGACAGAGCGGTTCAGGGCCACGTTGCCGCCGCCCACGGCGGCAACCGTGAAGCCGCTCGCGCTCGCGCCGATACCCAACACGCTCACGGACTCGTGGATCACGCCCAAGCGCGCTCCGATGAACGGGGTGAAGCCGACGCCCAGGTTGATGTCGTAGCGCGGCTCCGCGTAAACCTCCCAGTGGGGAATGTCGGCGCTCAAACCGCCTCCCGAGGCCTTGTACGCGATGTGCGCGACGCCCACGCCGAGTTCCAATCCGCCCCGGAACTGCACGAATAAGCGGCCATCGAAGCCCAGGGCGTTGTCGTAGCCGTCGTACCCGCTGCCGGCGGGGAAGTAATAGCCTCCGTCGAGTGAGGCACCGAACGCCTGTGCCGTCACCGCGGCGGGAGCCAGCAGCAGCAGCGTTGCAACCGCCAACTTCCCGACGTTCTTCATGACGTCCAGTTGCGAGCATCGGGGGTGGGGAGGCGACGGGGAGGGGATGGCAGTCGTTGAGACGTGGAGGTGCAGATGAGGACGCGGCTCGTGATCGTGCCGGCGGTTCTGACGGTGGTGGCGGCGGGCGTGGTGTGGGCCCAGGCGTCGTCGGGCTCGAGCGGCAAGCCGAGCGAGACGCAGGTGGTGCTGGGCACGATGCACCAGCTCAACCGGTTGGAAGTGCGGCTGGGGCGGCTGGCGGAGCGCAAGGGCACGCGGCTGGACATTCGCAGGTACGGCGCGCTTCTGACCCGCGACCACCATTTCGGCAACCAGGAAGTGACGAAGGTGGTCCATGCGGGCCGGCTGACGCTGCCGCCACTGAAGGAGCTGCCGGCGGCGACGATGCTGGAGGCGGCCGGCAAGCGTGCGGGGCAGCTGGGGCAGGCGAGCGGCGTGTCGTTCGACCGGTCGTTCCTGGCGATGGCGGTGCAGACGCACGAGATGGCGATCCGAATGTTGAAGGCCGCGCGGGACAGGCTGCCCGCGGGCAAGGCGCGACGGTTGGTGTCGCGCGTGCTGCCGATCCTGGAGCAGGACGCGAAGCTGGCGCAGGACATCGAGGGCAGGGGGCTGCCGATGCGGGACCAGGCGGTCGGGATGGGAGGGTGACATGGAGCACTACGAATACAGCGCGGCCGTGAGGCTGACCGGCGGCATGATCACCGGGCTGGTGGCGGGCGCGATCATGGCCCTGGTGGCGATGTGCCGGGCGTTGGTCATGGGCCTCGGGTTCTGGACGCCGATGAAGCTGGTGGCGGCGACGTACTTCGGGCTGGGCGCGTTGATCGCCGGGGGTGGCGCGGTCGACGTCGGCATCGTGACGCACCTGGTCCTGTCAGCCCTGGCAGGCGCGGTCTTCGGTCTGCTGTTCGGCAACTGGCTGCACAAGGCCAGCGCCCTGGCGGTGGGCGTCCTTTACGGCGTGGCCATCTGGGCGCTGAACACGTGGGTCGTGCTGCCGTGGCTGAACGTCGTCATGCTGCAGCGGGAGCTGGCGGGCCCCGGCTGGTGGTGGACGCTCCACGTGACCTTCGGCGGCTTCATGCTGTTCATGCCGCCCATCGTGCACGCCCTCGGCCGGCGTCGCCCGACCGCCGCGAGGCCGCAGGCGACGCCCGCGGCGGCCTGACGGGATACAGCGGGGCGGGTGAGGCGAGGAAGGCTAGGGAGTCGTCTTCGTCTTCGGAGTCGTCTTCGTCTTTGTTCAGGGACACTTCCTCGCGGAAATCCGGCACCCGGAACGAAGCTGACGCCGGGAGCCATCCTGGGGCCGGAGATCCGCCCGAAACGAAGACGAAGACGAAGACGCCGCCGGCCTCGAAGTATCGTCCTCGGAGTATCCTCCATATATTAGGGCCGGTAGCCCTGTCGGACGTCTTCACCCACGGTTGTCTGTGCTTCCGCTACCCGGAGGCCGGCATGGGGCTCACCTTGCTCGACGACGACGACGTCCGGTCCAGCAGGGCGGTTCACGTTCTCGTTCCGTTCAACGAACACATCTTGCGCGCATGGCCCCGACCCCGGTCGGCGGCGGTGCGCGCTTCGTTTGCAGTCTCGCTTTCCCCGGTGCCTCGAGGTGACTCATGCGAACGAAGAGATCTGCCGTCCCCGGCGCGTTCATATCCCTTCCGGGCGCGTTCCTGTCCGTTCCAGCCGCGTTCCTCGCCCTGCTGACCCTGTTCTCCGCTTCGCCGGAGCGGTCGGCCGCCCAGACGGTACTGGTGGAAGCGAAGACCGCCGCTGGCGCCGAGGTGGCGACGATCCGCACGGACAGCATGCGGCTCGCCGTGCCGCTGCGCCTGCTGGTGGGCGGGCTGCTGTTCCCCGACGGCACGCTGCAGACGACGGCGGCGGTCACCACGCCCAGCGTGACCAGCGGCGACATCGTGGACGGCACCATCGTCAACGCGGACATCAGCCCGACGGCGGGCATCGCGGACACGAAGCTGGCGACCATCCAGACGGCGGGGAAGGTGACGAACAGCGCGACGACGGCGATGTCGTCCAGCGTGCCGTCGGCCATCGTGGCCCGGGACGCCGCGGGCGGGTTCGGCGCGAGCTACATCGCGGTGGGCGACTCATTGCGGATCCGGGGCGAGGGGTCGTTCCTGGCCACGGGCGCGTACGAGTACGGGACGGCGGTGCCGCCGCCCATCAGCGGCCCCGGGACGCGCATGATGTGGTACCCGGAGAAGGCGGCGTTCCGGGCCGGGCGCGTGGACGCGGGCGGCCAGTGGGACGGCCAGAACATCGGCGACTATTCCGCGGCGTTCGGCGTGAGCACGGAAGCGAGCGGCACGTTCGCGTTCGCGTCCGGTTGGGCCACGAGGGCCAGCGCGGAAGGCACGACGGCCATGGGCTACGGCTCGACCGCCAACGGGCCGTATTCCACCGCACTCGGCTACCGTACGATCGCCAGCAGCCTTTACGCGGTCGCTCTGGGCAACCAGACGACGGCCGGCGGGGATGCCGCGACGGCCATGGGCACCCTCGCGACTGCCAACGGCAACATGTCCGTCGCGGCTGGTATGGGCGTGACATCCCAGGCCTTCGAATCCTTCGTGGTGGGGGCCTACAACGTGGTGGAGGGCACGGTCGGGGCCTGGATTGCGACGGAGCCCCTCTTCGTCGTCGGCAACGGGAGCGGCGATGGGTCGCGCTCCAACGCGCTCACGCTCTACAAGAACGGCAACCTCACCATCGCCGGCAGCCTCACCGAGAACTCCGACGCGCGGCTCAAGGAAGGTATCCGGCCGCTGGAGGGCACGCTGGGCCGCATCCTGAAACTGACGCCCATCCGTTACCGGTTCCGCGCCGGCACGGGTCACCCGGCGGGCCCGCGGATCGGCCTTGCGGCGCAGGACGTGGAGCCGCTGTTCCCGGAGCTGGTGGCCCGGGACGGTGAGGGCTACCTGTCGCTGTCCTACGCCAACCTGTCGGCCGTGCTGGTGCGGGCCATCCAGGAGCAGCAGGCGCAGATCGGGCCCATGGGGGCGCGGATCGAGGAGCACCGGACGCAGCTCGGGATGCTCCAGGCGCAGGCGGAGGCGCTCCGGGACCAGGCCGCGAAGCTGCAGGCACGCAACGGGCAGCTGGAGTCGGAGCTGGCGGCGTTGCGGGCGAGCCAGTCGGAGATCCTGCGCCGGCTGCAGGCGTTGGAGGACGGTGCGTCGTCCGGGGCCGGTCAGGCACAGCGGATCACGGGCGGCGCGGGCCGCTGATCGGGATCGGGGAGAGGAGGTCGGCGAGATGACGACTCGGCGGAGGGTCCCGGTCATGGACAGATACGGCATGAGGACAGCGGGCGCCGGGGGCATCCTGGCCGTCGTCGTGCTGGCGTGCGCCGTCCTGCTGGCGACGTGCGACAAATCGACGACGGAGCCGGAAGCTCCGCAGCCGGCGGCAGTGGAGGCGACGCAGGGCGCCAACGCGACGGTGGCCGTGACCGGCGACGTGTCGCTGGCGGCGCGGGTCAAGGACGCGAACGGCGGCGGCGTGAGCGGCGTGGTGGTGCACTGGTCCATCGTGAGCGGCGGCGGCTCGCTGGCGTCGGATTCCAGCACGACGGACGGCACGGGCACGGCCCGGGTGGTGTGGACGGTGGGGATGACGGCGGGCGCCGGCGAGGCCCGGGCGAGCGTGGCGGGCGTGTCGTCGAGCGCGAGCTTCCCGGTGACGCTGACGCCCGGCCCGGCCACGGCGGTGACGCTGTCGGCGGACACGGCGCGCTTCACGGCGCTGGCGGACACGGCGACGTACACGGCGGCGGCGGAGGACGCGTACGGCAACGACGCGTCCGGGGCCGTCGCGTGGGCGGTGGACGACGACGGGGTCGCCACCGTGTCGGACGGGTTGGTGACCGCGGTCGGGCCGGGGGAGACCGTCGTGACGGCGACAGGCGGTGCGGCCGCGGACACGCTGGTGGTGGTGGTGGTGCAGGAGCCGGTGGGGGTGGAGGTGTCGCCGGCGGCCGACACGGTGGCGCTGGGCAACACGCGGGCGTTCAGCGCGGCGGCGGCGGACGCCAACGGCCATGCCATCGCGGGCGCAACGTTCACCTGGGCGTCGTCGGACACGATGGTGGCCGTGGTGGACGCGGCCGGCGTGGCGACGGGTCGGACAGCCGGGACCGCCTTCATCGCGGCGGCGACCGGCACGGTGCGGGACAGCGCGGCGCTCGTGGTGCGACAGGTCGCCGTCACCGTCGTCGTGACGCCCACGGACGCGGTCCTGACCGCGGCGGGCGACACCGTCCGGGCGCAGGCCGCGGGCACGGACCTTCACGGCGACCCGGTGGCCGGCGGGGTGACCTGGACCTCCAGGGACCCGGCCGTGGCAACGGTGACGGGCGGGCTGGTGCAGGCCGTCGCCGACGGCACGACCCGGATCGTGGCCACGATGGACGCGGTGGCGGACAGCGTGGCGGTGAGCGTGCGGACCAGCGCGGGCGCGTCGCGGACATGGACGGGCGACGGAGGTGGGGACTGGGTGGCGCCGCTGAGCTGGACGCCGGCGGGTCGGCCCAACGCGAGGGATACGGCGTCAGTGCCGACGGGCATGGCGACCATGCCCGCGCTCAACGTGGACGCGGCGGTGGGGCGGGTGGAGGTGGCCGGCGGCGCGACGCTGGGTCTGGGGGCGCATGTGCTGGAGGTGAGCCGCGATGCCCTGGCCGACGGCGCCATCACGGCGACGACGGGGTGGCTGGCCGTGTCGGGCACGGGCTGGATCCGCGGCGTTCTGCCAGTGCTGGAGGTCACGGGGACGGTGGAGGTAGCCGGACCGACGACGCTGAAGGGACTACGGGCTGTGGGCGGCACGCTGCGGACGCAGGGGACGAGAGTGACGGTGCAGAACTGAAGAGGTACGGCGAGTCGGGTGGGTCCAGAGTGGTGCCGCGGGGCGGTGAAGCGAGGAGTGGCGAGATGAGGTGGGTGGGGTGGAGAGGCGTGTGTCGGGGGGCGAAACCGGGTGGTGGGTGGGGCGCGTAGGGTCCCACGACGCCGCGGTTTGCGGGGTCCGGGTGCGTGCGGCGCCCGTGGCGACCCACCAGTCGGGACAGGAGACGCTGCTCATGGACGAGATTCTTCCGCAAATCTTTGCGTTCATCCTCGCCGGGGTGATCCTCGGCGTTCCCGTCCTGGCGTTGTCACTGCGCTTCGCCTTGAAGCCGCTGGTGGAATCGTATACGCGCCTGAAGGAGGCGCAGCAGAGCGGCAGCTCGAAGGACCTTCCGGTCGTGGTGCAGCAGCTGGCCATGCTGGAGCGGCGAATGCAGGCGATCGAAGAACACATGGACCGGCTCGACGAAGTGGCGGAGTTCCATCGGGAGCTGGAGAAGGGGAAGGGTTGAACCCTCGCCGCGACGGCGTCACGGCCTTCGCGCGTGCATAGTCCGATGAGTGTTCCCGTCGCCCGGCGGGGAATGTCGTCGTGCATGCAGCTCCCCCGCAGGATCGGAATGGTTCCGTAACTCCCCCCTACACGATCAGCAACAGGCGATCGACGGCGCGGCGCGGCCGCCCTCCGGGCACGTGAGCCGTGAGCGCCGCAAACGTCGCCTCATCAGATGGGACCACTTCACATCGAGTGGTTCGCGGTGCCTCTCCGCGGGGCGGACGTGGTCCGGCAACACGACCGGCGATCCGACCTTCCCCGACGAACCGAGGCGACCCATGCGAACGAAGACCTTCGTCGTCGCAGCCGTCCCGTTCCCGTCCCTTCTGGCCCTTTCCGCCACGGCGCCTCCGGGCCTGGCCGCCCAGTCCGTGCTGGTCGAAGCGGAGACCACGGCGGGCGACCAGGTGGCGACCACTCGCACCGCCCCCGTTCGCTCTCTCCACGATGCCCCGAGGTGACCCATGCGAACGACGAGATCCGTTCCGGCCCTCGCCCTCCTGACCCTGCTCGCCGCCGCGCCCCCCGGCCTAGCCGCCCAGTCGGTTCTGGTGGAAGCGAAGACCACCGCCGGCAATGAGGTGGCGACCATCCGCACCGACAGCATGCGCTTGCTCGTGCCGCTGCACCTGCTGGTGGGCGGGCTTCTCTTCCCCGACGGCACGCTGCAGACCACGGCGGCGGCCGACGCGACCAGCGTGACCAGCGCGGAGATCGTGGACGGCACCATCGTGGACGCGGACATCAGCGCGAGCGCGGCCATCGCGGACGGGAAGCTGGGGATGATCAGCACGGCGGGGAAGGTGGCGAACAGCGCCACGACGGCGACGTCGGCGGGCACCCCGGGGGCGATCGTGGCGCGAGACGCGGGGGGTGGGTTCGAGGCGTCGTTCGTCCAGGTGGCCGATTCGCTGCGGGTGCACGGTCAGGGGTCGTTCCTGGCGACGGGCACGTACGACCTCTCCGGGACCACGGTCCCGCCGCCGGTGAGCGGCGCCGGTGCGCGGATGATGTGGTACCCGGAGCGGGCGGCGTTCCGGGCGGGGCGCGTGAGCGGCACGGAATGGGATGCCGAAAATATCGGAGCCTCGTCGACGGCGTTGGGTGGCAATACGACTGCCAGCGGCGACGGCTCCACCGCTCTCGGCTCGGCCAACGTTGCCAGCGCCACCGGCTCGACGGCATTGGGCGAACAGACGACCGCTAGCGGGCGCGGTTCGAGTGCGCTCGGCAGCGGAACGATTGGCAGCGGCGACTATTCGACGGCATCGGGCTATCACACCGTTGCCAGCGGCATGGGTTCCGTGGCCCTGGGCAGGGGCGCCACCGCCACCAGCCTCGGTTCCGTCGCTCTCGGCCTCGACACGGACGCCAGCGGCGACTATGCGACCGCTCTCGGTTATTCCACAGACGCCACGGCCCGCCGTTCGACCGCGTTCGGCTATGGCACGATGGCGAGCGGCCTCGCTTCGACTGCGATGGGCGAGGGGACGACGGCCAGCGGCATCTATTCGACCTCCCTCGGGGTTGAAACGACCGCCCAGGCGTACGCATCGGTGGTGATCGGGAACTACAACGTCGTCGAAGGCACCGGCACCGATTGGATCGCCACCGAGCCTCTCTTCGTCGCCGGCAATGGCACGAGCATCACCCCATCGAACGCGCTCACGCTCTACAAGAACGGCAACCTCACCATCGCCGGCACGCTCACCCAGTCCTCCGACGCGCGGCTCAAGGAAGGGATCGAGCCGTTGGAGGGCACGCTGCACCGCGTCCTCCGCCTGACCCCCATCCGCTACCACTTCCGCGCCGGCGCCGGCCGGCCGCAGGGCACGCAGATCGGGCTGACGGCGCAGCAGGTCCAGCCGCTGTTCCCGGAGCTCGTCACCCAGGACGGGGACGGCTACCTGTCGCTGTCCTACGCCAACCTGTCGGCGGTGCTGGTGAAGGCGGTGCAGGAGCAGGAAGCCGAGATCGAAGAGTTGCGAGCACACAACCAACGTGTCGAAGCGGAGCTCGCATCGCTGCGCCAACGCAACGAGCGACTGGAATCCGAGCTGGGATCGCTCCGGGCGGCGCGAGAGTGGGCGGAAGCCCGGGTCGCCCGGCTCGAGCAGCTCGTCGAGCGGCTCCTGTCCGACCGCTCAACCGCCCCTTCCACCCTCCCCGATGGCCCGAGGTGACCCATGCGCACGAAAATATCCGTTCGGTCCTTCGCCCTGCCGACCTTGCTCGTGGCGGCGCCCCTGGGTCTGTCCGCCCAATCGGTGCTGGTGGAGGCGAAGACCACCGCGGGCGACGAGGTGGCCACCATTCGCACCGACAGCATGCGGCTGCTGGTGCCCCTGCACCTCCTGGTGGGCGGGCTGCTGTTCCCGGATGGCACGCTGCAGACCACGGCGGCGGCCGACGCGACGAGCGTGACCAGCGCCCAGATCGTGGACGGCACCATCGTGGACGCCGACATCAGCGCCAGCGCGGCCATCGCGGACACGAAGCTGGGGACCATCAGTGCGGCGGGGAAGGTGGCGAACAGCGCGACGACGGCGACGTCTGCGAGCACGCCGGGGGCGATCGTGGCACGAGACGCGACGGGCGGGTTCGCGGCGGCGTTCGTCCAGGTGGGGGATTCGTTGCGGGTGCGGGGGGAGGGGTCGTTCCTGGCGACGGGCACATACTACGATGAGGGTCTGCTTCCCCCTCCGCCGGCGAGCGGGGAAGGCGCGCGGATGATGTGGTATCCGGCGAAAGCGGCGTTCCGGGCCGGGTACGCGACCGACACACAATGGGACGGCGACAATATCGGCTGGTTCTCATTCGCGGCAGGCGTCGCAACGACTGCCAGCGAGACGGGATCCACGGCGTTGGGACAGTATACCACCGCCAGCGGAGCGAATTCGACCGCCCTGGGCAACGGCACAATCGCAAGCGGCATCGCTTCGACCGCATTTGGATCCACCACGACTGCGAGCGGTGACCATTCCACTGCCTTCGGCTTCCTGACGACTGCCAGTGGGAACCTGTCGGTGTCCTCAGGCCGGCAAACGATCGCCAGCGGTCAGCTGGCGACCGCGTTCGGGCTCGGCACGACGGCCCAGGCCTACGGCTCCGTCGTCATCGGCAGCTACAACGTCGTCGAAGGGATCCCCAACAGCTGGATCGAGACCGAGCCCCTCTTCGTCGCGGGCAACGGTCTGACGGCCTATTCGCGCACGAACGCGCTTACCCTCTACAAGAACGGCAACCTCACCATCGCCGGCACGCTCACGCAGTCCTCCGACGCCCGGCTCAAGGAGGGGATCGAGCCCCTGGAGGGCACGCTGCACCGCGTCCTTCAACTCACCCCCATCCGCTACCACTTCCGCGCCGGCACCGGCCGGCCGCAGGGCACGCAGCTGGGCCTGACGGCGCAGCAAGTCCAGCCGCTCTTCCCGGAGCTGGTGAAGGAGGACGGAGACGGCTACCTGTCGCTGTCCTACGCCAATCTGTCGGCCGTGCTGGTGAAGGCGGTGCAGGAGCAGGACGCCGAGATGAGCGCCTTGCAGCGCGAGATCCGGTCGCTGAAGGCCGAGAACGAGAAGTTGCAGGCGAGCGACCAGAGTGCGGAAGCGGAGCTCGCGTCGCTGCGCCAACGCAACGAACGACTGGAATCGGAGCTACGGGCGGCACGGGAGTCTGGCGAAGCCCGGGTCGCCCGGCTGGAACGGCTCGTCGAGCAACTCCTGTCCACCCGCTCAACCGCCCCCGCTCCCACTCTCCCGGATGCCCCGAGGTGAACCATGCGAACGAAAATATCCGTTCCGTCCCTCGCCCTGCTGACCCTGCTCACCGCCCCGCTGGGCCTGGCCGCCCAGTCGGTGCTGGTGGAGGCGAAAACCATCTCGGGTGACGAGGTGGCAACGATCCGCACCGACAGCATGCGCCTGCTGGTACCGCTGCACCTGCTGGTGGGCGGGCTGCTGTTCCCCGATGGCACGGTGCAGACGACGGCGGCGGCCGACGCCACGAGCGTGACCAGCGCCCAGATCGTGGACGGCACCATCGTGGACGCGGACATCAGCACGAGCGCGGCCATCGCGGACACGAAGCTGGGGACGATCAGCACGGCTGGGAAGGTGGCGAACAGCGCGACCACGGCTACGGCCGGCAATACGGCGGGGGCGATCGTGGCGCGGGACGCGGCGGGCGGGTTCGCGGCTTCGTTCGTTCAGGTGGGTGATTCGCTGCGGGTGCGGGGGGAAGGCTCGTTCCTGGCGACCGGCACGTATAACGACGCCACCACCCTCCCGCCGCCGGTAAGCGGGGGCGGCACGCGCATGTTGTGGTACCCGGAGAAGGCGGCGTTCCGCGCCGGGAATGTGTACGACACGCAGTGGGATGCCGAAAACATCGGCGACTTCTCGATCGCGGCGGGCCGCAATACCATCGCGAGCGGTGACTATTCCGTCGCGCTGGGTTCCAACGCGGCTGCGGTCGGCGACCATTCCACCGCCCTCGGCGAGAGCGTGGCGGCGAGCGGTGAATTCGCCACTGCGTTCGGCATCAACACGACGGCGAGCGGCAGGTTTTCCACGGCATTGGGCGTGGGCACCGTCGCGAGCGGCGAAGGTTCGACGGCCTTCGGTAGCGGCACGACGGCGGACGTGGCGGCTTCGACGGCAGGGGGCTACAACGCCGCTGCGAGCGGCGCCTCCACTGCTATCGGGTATGGGGCAACCGCCAGCAACTATTCCACCGCTCTCGGCTTCTACACGACCGCCACCGGCAATTACTCGACGGCTTTCGGCTACCACTCCCATGCAAGTGGTTCCATGGCGACGGCCCTGGGCCGGAACACGACCGCGAGCGGCATGTATTCGACCGCCCTGGGCTTCTACACGACTGCGCAGGCGTATGAGTCCGTGGTGATCGGGCGATACAACGTCATCGAAGGGAATCCGGACTCGTACCTCTCCAACGACCCGCTCTTCGTTGCCGGCAACGGAATGAGTGATGCCTCCCATTCCAACGCCCTCACGCTTTACAACAACGGCAACCTCACCATCGCCGGCACCCTCACCCAGAGCTCCGACGCGCGGCTCAAGGAAGGCATCGAGCCCCTCGAAGGCACGTTGGGCCGCGTCCTCCACCTGACCCCCATCCGCTACCATTTCCGCGCCGGCATCGGCCGGCCGGGGGGCACGCACATCGGCCTGACGGCGCAGGACGTCCAGCCGTTGTTCCCGGAGCTCGTGAAGCAGGACGGGGACGGCTACCTGTCGCTGTCCTACGCCAACCTGTCGGCGGTGCTGGTGAAGGCGGTGCAGGAACAGCAGGACGAGATGGAGGAGCTGAAGGCCGAGATCCGAGCCTTGCGTGAAGCGCGAAACGCCGCCGAAGCCCGGGTCGCTCGCCTCGAGCGGCTTGTCCAGCAGCTGTTGTCCACCCGCTCAACGCCCGCTGCTGCCACTCTCCCCGGTGCGCCGAGGTGATCCATGCGAACGACGAGATCCGTTCCGTCGCCGGCCTTCCTGGCCCTGTTCGCCAGCCTGGCCCTGTTCGCCGCGCCCCCGGGGTTGGCCGCTCAGTCCGTGCTGGTGGAGGCCAAGACCACCGCGGGCAACGAGGTGGCGACCATCCGCACGGACAGCATGCGCCTGCTCGTGCCCCTGCACCTGCTGGTGGGTGGGTTGCTTTTCCCCGACGGCACGGTGCAGACGACGGCGGCCACAGGGGCGACGAGCGTGACCAGCGCCCAGATCGTGGACAGTACCATCGTGGACGCGGACATCAGCGCGAGCGCGGCCATCACGGACGGGAAGCTGGCGACGATCCGCAGCTTCGGGAAGGTGGCCAACAGCGCTACGACGGCGACGTCGCACAACGTACCGGGGTCCATCGTGGCCCGGGACGGGACGGGCGGGTTCACCGCGTCGTATCTCCAGGCGGGTGATTCGTTGCGGGTGCGGGGCGAGGGGTCGTTGTTGGCGACGGGCACGTATGACGAGGCGACCGCCGTACCGCCCCCGGTGAGCGGCGTGGGGACTCGCATGATGTGGTACCCGGAGAAGGCGGCGTTCCGGGTCGGGGGTGTCTCCGGTACGTACCTCCCGGACGCCTGGGACGCCGGCAACATCGGGGCCTATTCGTTCGCGGCGGGGACCAACACCGTTGCGCGCGGCCTGGCTTCGACCGCTCTCGGCTATTTCACGATTGCGCACGGCGAATCCTCCACGGCCATCGGCTACAGCGCGTTCGCGACGGGCCCCCATTCTACGGCTCTGGGCACGGGAACGAACGCCAGCGGCGAATCCTCGACGGCACTGGGCAGTGGCACCACCGCGGGTGGAGACCGTTCGACCGCTCTCGGCGAACTCACCACCGCCGGTGGCAACCAGTCGATGGCATGGGGCTACCAGACGACCGCCAGCGGTGACCTGGCGACCGCATCGGGCTACGGCTCGATCGCAAGCGGCACCGTATCGACCGCATTGGGGGGCTATACCAGGGCGCGGGGCGACTATTCCACCGCTGCGGGCTTGATGACCTATGCCACCGGCTTCTACTCCACCGCCGCGGGAGGCCACACGACGGCCCAGCCATACGGATCCTTCGTGATCGGCCGCTACAACGTCGTCGAAGGTACGCCTGACACCTGGATTGCGACCGAGCCCCTGTTCGTCGCCGGCAACGGCACAGGCGACGCAACCCCCGCCAACGCCCTCACGCTCTACAAGAACGGCAACCTCATCATCGCCGGCATGCTCGGCCAGAACTCTGATGCCCGGCTCAAGGAAGGCATCGAGCCCCTGGAGGGCGCGCTGGATCGCGTGCTCCGGCTCACG
>JARRJS010000087.1:0-12290 GCA_037388885.1 Gemmatimonadota bacterium | reverse complement strand
CTGGGTCCCATCCGTCGACAGATCGAGAAGCCGGGATCCTGGCCGGTTTCGTCGAGGCGTCTCAGTGCCCTCTGATAGAACGCTTCGTCGTTGATGTAGGAGTCGATGGGCTTCCACTCTCCATCGATCTCGACCTCCGTCCAGGCGTGCCCACGGCGCCGGGAAGAAACGGAAAGGCCAATGACGGGAAGATACCCCGCATGATCCGGACGTCGATGAGGCCCGTGTGGATCCGGGCGGGGATGCCAGCCGCTCTGCACAGCGCCACGAACAGGGTGGCCTTCGGCGTGCAGTATCCTATCCCGTACTGGACCGTCTCGGACGCCTTCACCGCATCCCACCTGGGGGGAAACCCGAACCGGATCTGGTCCCGCACGAAACCGAAGATGCTCTCCATCTGGTCCAGGAGCGTGGGTCGATCGGACGTCAGCGCATCCGCTTTCGCCTGGATCGCGGGGTGTTCATGGTCAGACAACGGGCTCACGGCGGGCATCAGGGACGTCCTTTCGTGGCACGGAAACGCGGTAAGCAGCGGTGGGCGGGAACACGCGTCGGCATTTCAGCTCCTGGAACAGCGAGCGATCAGCCATGGCGGTCCTCACGGGTGGAGGTGAAGCCGCTGGAGTCAGGATCCGCGGTGGCCAGACCGGAATCCGCCCGATCTGCCAGCCGCGCAGCGCCTACCTCCAATATGGCTGCAGGCCCGCATCGTACAAGAAGCGGGAATCGGCCTGGCGCGTTGTCAGAAAGGTCGTGATCCCTTTTCTATTGCGGCCCGGGCCCGAGGGGGCAATCATTGAGCGCCTGCCTGTAGCCTCGTCCTTCGGCCCAGTTCCCCTTCGCAGAGGAGGCTGGATCATGGCCCGCCTGTTTCTGCCTTTTTGCATGCTCGCTCTGCTCGTTGGACCACTCGCCGCCCAGGAGATGTCTCCCGCGTCGATCGCGGATTCCTTCAGTGAGGCCTGGGAACAGCGGAACGAAGACCTTCTGGAGACGCTTTTCGCGCCCGAAGCGACCTATCAGACGCCGGACGCTGTCTACCAGGGAGTCGAGGGGGTGGTTCAGTTCCTTCGTAACGCGTTCGTGGTGGCGCCGGAAAGCAGACTGGAGTTCCTCGACGAAATCGTGGGTGATAGTGACGTCGCGCTGGAGTGGGTGTGGAGCGGCACGCACACGGGCAACTTGCCGAATCTCCCGGCCACGGGTCGCGATTTCGTCGTTCACGGCGTCACCGTTCTGGAGATCGAAGACGGCTTGATCACCCGGGCAACCGACTACTACGACCGCTTTGGGTTCCTTCAGCAGCTGGGCGTCATGCCGCCGGCGGGCGAGTCTGGATCACCTTCTGGAGCATCAGGCCCGGGTTCGCAATGACTGCTGAAGAGACTTGCGGGGCTCGACGGAATCACGCCATGAAACGACGTGTCGTTCGCGGCCTGCGGGTCGCATGCCTCCCACGTTGGCTCCTCACGACTGCGCTACTGATCCCGTCCACGGGCGTCGCCCAGGCGGTGATTGTCGGCGACGACGGACGGAGCACCATCACGTACGACTGTACGAACCCGGCGACGCAACTGAAGAGCGCCGCCGGCACGCGGGTCGTCCAGGACTACACCATTCGAATGGCCCGCGCCTCCGTACAACGGAAGGACACGGCGCGTCTGCATTCGCTCATGGCGCTCTACGAATCGGCCGATTGGCCGGCCCTCGAGCGCGTGATCGTTGCCCGGGTCTGTGGCGGCGAGGTTTTGCCGCCGCCCGTTCTTCCGTTCCCCAGTCCCGGTTCGTCTTCGCTGCCCCTGGAATTCATCCGCGTACGCGGCAGCGACACCCTCGGGCTGGCTGACCTGAAGGGGAAGCCGGTGGTCGTGAATTTCTGGGCGACGTGGTGCAGACCGTGTGTCGCGGAGCTGCCCGGGCTTGCCCGCTTCGCGGCCGAATTTGCCGACGGCGTGGTCGTAGTGGCGGTCGCGTACAAGGACTCGCCCGATCGCGTTGCCCGCTGGCTCGATCGTCATCCACCGGGCAACGTCGTCTACGTTCTCGATCCGGATGGCGCGGCTGCCGAGACGTTCGACGTATTTGCCGTGCCGGCTACTTTTGTGCTCGACGATCAGGGACGGGTAGAAGTCTCCGGCTCGAATCCGTACAACCGCATGAAGCTGCCGGAATTCGGGGAGAAGTTGCGACGCGCGTCGAACCAGCGACCCTGAGGCGTTTCACACACACTGGCCAGAGGCGATACCCGTGATGTCCTTGGACGCAGTGCGTTGTTGTGCCGGTGGCCTGGGCTTCTTCCTCGTCGTGGCGTGGACGCACGCAACGTCGGGAGCTCTGGCCGCGCAAGACTTCGGCCCTCGATCGCCTGTGACTCGGATCCGTGAGATCCGTCTCCAGGAATCGACGTCCGTCATCAACGTCACCCCCGTTGTGCGTCCGGATCCTCGCGGCGGCTACCTGGTCGCGGACGTTCGCGAGGCGCAGATCCGACGGTACGACGAGAGCGGGCGCCTGTTGTGGCACGTGGGCAGGAAGGGACATGGTCCGGAGGAGTTCCAGGAGCCACAGATCGCCCTGCGGCTCCCCGGCGGCAACATATTCGTGGCGGACAGAGACACGAAAGTGGCCATTTTCGATTCCGCCGGCATCCATCTCGTGAAGAGCTTCCTGGTGCCGTTGCAGCGGATGGAAGATGGTGCGGTCCTGAACGACTCGCTGGTCGTGTGTTCCGGGATCGGTGGCGACCGGCCCCCGCACGCTTTTCTCCACATCGTGAACCTGAACCGGGAATCCGTTACCGCGAGCTTCTTCCGACCGTTTGCCCATTACCCGTATCCGGATCTGGCCGTGGTCATGGCCTCCGTGGTCCTGGCCTTCAACGGGAACGAAATCGCGGCCGCCGCTCTGCCGATAGACACGATCTATTTCTTCAACAAGGACGGTGAGTTGCTGCGACGCAGCCGACTACCGGCGAAGCACTTCCGGATGCCGAAGCCGATGGCGCCGGGCGACTTCCAGAACCCGCGAAAGAGAGCCGAATGGTTGGGGAGCTTCGAGACGGTGACGGGCGTGTATTGGATGGGCCAGGACACCCTTGTCGTGCCCTTTCGCACGATCGTGGACAGGACCCTCCACTGGCATCTGCTTGCCATGACGAAATCAGGGGAAGAGATCTTCGAATGGCTGGACGGGCCGGAGCTGCTGGGCGTGGACGGAGACTCCGGCATTCTGATTTTTCAGTCGCCCAACTCGATGACGCCGAACGTTTGGTCGATCGCACGATTGTCGCCGGAAATGGCGTCTTGATTTCCCGTCGCTTCCTTGTTCCTTTCCCTAGTCGTCGCCTCGGCCCAAGGCGTTCCACTATGACGGCCTGCGCACGTTGCCTGGAATGAAGGCGGAACCTGAGAGCCCCAGGAGTTTCCGGTGACCTTGGATTACGAGCTGCTACCGCGCCCTGAAGATTGCGTCGTGTTCGTCATCGATGACGACGGGTCGGTGGCGGAGGCTTTTCGTCGCTTCCTCGCGCGCATGGGCTACGCGGCACGAGCATTCGTCTCTCCTACGGAAGCGCTTTCGGAGCTGACTCCGGATGTCAGACTCCTCGTCGTCGACAACCAGATGCCCGAAATGACGGGACTGGAGCTGGTCGAACGCGCGCTCGAAACGAACCCGGAGGTCCGCTTCATCGTGGTGACAGGGGCGGGCGACGAGGCGGCCGCCCAGGGGGCTCTTCGCCTCGGGGCGACCGACTATCTCACCAAGCCCACCGAATTCGCGGACCTGGCCCGAGCCGTCCAGCGGGCTCTGATGGACCAGGCGTTCTCGGAGTTCAGGCGTGCGAAGAACGCCTGGCTGGAAGAAGAGGTGGAACGCAAGACGGCAGAAGTACGTTCCGTCTCGCTCGCAACGCTCACGGCGCTGCTCAACGCTCTCGAGTCGAGGATCCCCGAGTTCAAGGGACACAGCCAGCGCGTCGCCGAGTGTGGGGAAGCCATCGCCAGGGAGCTGGGCGTGGGGGAAGAGGAGATCGAGGCCATTCACACTGCTGGTCTACTCCACGACATCGGCATGATCTCGGTCGGGGACGCAATCGTCGGCAAGCGAGGCGATCTCGATGAACGGGAGCGCCAGTCCATTGAAGGGCACTGCCGGAGGGGGGCAGACATCCTCGATCCGCTGGTTCACCTGGGTAACGCGAGAACCTACGTGCTCGAACACCACGAGCGCCTGAACGGTTCGGGCTATCCCGATCGAAAGCGGGGCGCCGAGATCTCGCTGGGTGGCCAGATCGTCGGGCTCGCGGAGGCATGGGTCGCGATCACCGAAGAGCGGCCCTTCCGCGATGCGATGCCGCCCGATAGTGCGATGGCGACGCTGTCGGGCGCCTCCGGCGTATGGTTTTCGGAGCAGCTCCTGGGTGCGCTTCGCGCCGTCGTCTTGGGTTCCGAGGGGACGGTCGCACCGGTGAACTGAGCTCGGGTCCGGCTCCGGCGGCGGCCGACCGGGAGACGACCGTCAGCCATGATCGCCAACCTTGCGTAATGGTTGTCCCCCGTTGAATGCTACGAGTCCGCGCCCGCGCGCTTCCCTGCGGGTTCCGCGACCTCAGAGGGAAGGTGATCATGCGCCGTCTCCTCCTTGGCACCACGCTCCTCGTCCTCGTTGTGGCCCCGGCTCATGCGCAGAACAGTACTTCTCCCGTCCCGGACTTCTCCGGGACCGTGTTCGCTCCCGGGCCGCTCGACTACGCCAAGCCCCCCTTCGGGTACAAGGGTAGCCGCTTCTACACCGTCGAGTTCAGGACGACAGCCGCGGCCGCACGGGCGCTGGTGCCGGCCCCGCTCGAGGCGGGTCCCGACAGCATCCTGCAGTTCGTGTTCGCGCACCACCGGATCGTCGAGCCGGCGGACCTTGAGTACCTGGAAGCGTACCTCGCGGTCCCGGTTTCGTACCGGGGGAAGCCCGGTACCTACCTCCCTGTTCTCTATCTCGACGACGCCGCGGCGGTGACGGGAGGACGGGAGATCTGGGGGTTCAACAAGTATCCGGCGGAGTTCCAGGTCCGGGAGGAAGACGACGCGTTGAGGGTCTCGATCAGCCGAGCCGGGACCACGCTCATACAGGCGGAGTTCAGGCTTTCTGGAGACGTCACACCACCAGGGCCGGTGGAGTCGTACTCGTACAATATCAAGCACATCCAGTCGGTGGAGCGGGGTGCTCCGCCGGCGGTCCGGCAGCTCACCGGATTGCCCATGAACTTCCATACGACGCGGCTCCGCCCGGCCGCGGCCTCGTTGACGTTCTCCGGACTGCCGCCCTACGAGCCGTGGGATCGGATCCCCATTCTCAACGTGGTGCGCGCCTGGTTCAGCGAGCAGGATTTCACCCTGGGGTATGGGGAAGTCCTGGAGTCGTTGCAGCCCCGGGAGCCTGGCGTCAGTGCCGACCGCCCCGCCGCCGACACGGTCACGAAGATCCTGCAGGCCTACGGGACGGCCTGGGACAACCGCGACGCCGCACATTTCAAAGGAGTCGTGGCTCCGGACGCACGGTACGTAGAGGCGGCGACGGGAAATGTATTCGTGGGGCCTGAAGGCTTCGCCCGGTACATGGCCGCGACGTTCGCGGGATCGAAGGACAGTCAGACCAAGAACACGAGCACGATCTTCGACGGGAACACGCTCGTCACCGAGTGGGTCTGGTCCGGCGTCCACACCGGCAGCTGGCTGGGGGAGACGCCGACGGGGCGGGAATTTTCCATCCCCGGCATCACCGTCGTGGAAGTAAAAGACGGGATGATTCAGCGGGTCGCAGACTACTGGGATCTGTATACCTGGCTGCATCAGCTCGGCTACCTGCCCACGCTCGAAGAGTTCGGCCAATCGATCCTGGCTGATTCTGCCAGCTCGCGCTGAGGGCGGCCCCGAAGCGGCGGGCGAGCGTACGCGAGGGCGTCGTGACCTGGCGAACCTGGATCGGCATGGGTGTCGGGACGTTGGGAGCGGGCATTCTCCTGCTCGCGTATGGGCCTGGCTCGCTCGACGCCTGGCGCTTCGACCCGGCTCCGCCGTCGCCGGTCCTCGATTCCCTGTTCGTCAACCCGGCCGACGCCACCATCACCGAACCGGGTCTACGTGGGGCGGAGGACCTCGAGCCGGGCCCGGATGGTCGGCTGTATGCGAGCCTGGCAGACGGACGCATCATGGCACGCTCGCCGAACGGTTCCTGGGAGGAGTTCGCCCGGAGCGGTGGACGGCCCCTCGGCATGGCGTTCTCTCCAGACGGGACGTTGTTCGTTGCGGACGCTCTCGAAGGCCTGTTGCGTCTGGAGTCGGACAGTGACTGGACCGTGCTCGCCGAAGCGGGGGATCCTCCGGCCTTGAGGTTTCCAGACGACGTCACCGTCGGTGCCGACGGAACGATCTACCTGACGGATGCGTCGGAACGCTACGGCTACGGTGACGTCGGGCGGTCTTTCTGGGAGGGCGAGCAGACCGGTCGCCTGCTCGCGTTCCCACCCGACGGCTCGCGCCGGGTGGTCGCTGAAGGCCTCGCCTTCGCCAACGGCGTGGCCGTGGATCGCAGGTCGGGTTTTGTGTATGTGGCAGAGACCTGGGCAGCTGCGGTACACGTATACGATCCTGCGAGCGGAGACTGGCGGGTCCTCATCGACGGCTTGCCCGGCTACCCGGACAACGTCCATTGGGACGGAGAAGCCGGCCTTCTCTGGATCGCCATGCCGGCCCGCCGCATTCCGCTGGCGGAGTCACTGCACAGGCGGCCTTTCCTGAAGCGACTGGCCTGGCGCGCGGCGGGTATCGTCCGCGACGCAGAGTTGGAGCCGAGCCCGGTCATGGCCCTGGCGGTCGACGCTTCGGGCAAGCCGGTCCGGGCACTCTACGGTGTCAGCAACCAGCCCGCCGGGATCACAATCGCGGTGCCATGGGAAGAGCAGGTCTGGGTCGCGGGTGTGGATCGGCAGGGAATCGAGGCTTTTGAGCCGCGGTGACACCATGACCATTGCACGAATGATGGCAGCGCAGCTCAGGGAGCCCTCGGGGATCGCCGGGCGGCTGATCATGGGCGGTTTTTTCGACAGAACGAGTCGCCGGATCAATGAGCACACCCTGGACGCGCTGGAGATCGAGTCCGGCGAGTCCGTGCTGGAAGTGGGATTCGGCGGCGGAGCGGCCCTCGAAAGTGCGGCGGCAAGAGCGAAGGAAGGAACGGTCGTGGGCGTGGAGCTTTCCTCCGTCATGGTGCGGCGTGCGGAGCGCAAATGCCGACGACTGGTTCGCCAGGGACGCGTCCGGCTGTACGAAGGGAATGTCTCCGACCTGCCGTTCGACGCGGGCCAGTTCGACCGGGCTTATGCCGTCAACACGATCTACTTCTGGGCTGATCCGACGGGTGCGCTTCGGGAGATCCGACGCGTGCTGAAAGAGAACGGACGGTTGGTGCTGGCCATTCGTTCTCCCGAAGCGCTCGCGCCTTATCGGTTTCCCGAAGACATCCTGCCCGCACCCAAGCCCGGAGAAGTCGAGGCGTCGTTGCAGGCGGCCGGTTTTCATGCCGTCCGCATGGAGCACAGAGACCGGGACCAGAAGCTGGACACGGTACTCGCCATTGCACACGCGTAGTCCTGCTGTCGCGCAAACGGCCCGGGCCTCAGAAGGCAACTGGGGGTGTCCCCGCCGCTGGGAGCCGAGCCTGCTCCACAGGATTGAGTCGAGGGTGGCAGCTACAAGCTCAACACGATCTCGCTTGCTTCGCCTTCTGCGACTTCGGCTGTGCCGAGCAGCGTGCCCCCCTGATAATCACCGTTTGCCGACCAGACCACGTTGGTCATGACGTACCACTTGCCCGCGCGGACATTGGAGAACGTGAAGTATCCCTGAGGATCGCACGCGGTGCTGCGATTGGGTTGAGGCGGCCTCACCAACCTGCCGCCGCCCGTCACCACGTTGCCGCCCCGGTTTACGTAGCCTTCATCGGAACCGAAGATGCGACGGAGCTCTTTCGAGGCCGATTCCGTTGCGGGAATCAGAAAGACCTCGTTTCCTGCACAGGTGACGACGCGTCCTCCTCGCTGCCGCAGCACTGCGCTTCCCTTGATCGTTCCTTTCCCCGGTTCCAACCTTGCCGTTGCCGTCTCGACGTCCGAAGGTGCCATGGACATCTGCATCACGGTGGGAGCACATCCTGCCAGCGACACTGCGAGGATCGCGATTCCGCTTCGGGACATGACATTGCCTTTCTGATGTGGCTTCGGGGGTTCGTCGGGCAAAGACCGTTGCCGCGCGAACACCGCCGGTGTGTATACATGCCGTACAGCACGAGCGGCCCCGGCGTTCCCTTCGCGCCATCGTAATTTGTTGCGTGGTCTGGTAATTTCTGGCAGACATTGCAGCCACACGGGTCAGCGAGGGAGTAACGAAGCAGGGGGCGGCGCCGGAAATCGGCGCGCCTCCTTCATTTGTACGGTGAGGTCGAGCGCCCGATCTGCTAGCCCGATCCTTGCAACGTCGACGCCGGAACGGAGGCCGCAACCACGTGGATCGGGAGATGCGATGACACAGGCGGAATCCGAGGAATCGTTCCCGTTGCGGACGGACCGCGTCGGCCGGCTGGCGCTGCTGACGCTGGACCGTCCGGCTCGCCTGAATGCGGTCAGCCTTGCCCTTTACGACGCGCTCGCTGCCGAGCTTGCCGCCCTCGGGTCGGACCGGGAGGTACGCGCCGTCGTGCTGACGGGCGCCGGGCGGGCGTTCTGCGTGGGCGCGGACCTGAAGGCGCACGGGTCGGGAGAGCCGACGGCGGCGGAGCGACGGCGCTACGTGGAAGCGGGCCAGCGGGCGAACCGGGCGCTGCAGAAGCTCCCCCAGCCGGTGGTGGCCGCGGTGAACGGACACGCCATCGGCGCGGGCCTGGAGCTGGCCCTCTCCGCGGACCTGATCGTGGTGGCGGAGGAGGCCAAGCTGCGCCTGCCGGAGACGACCCTGGGGACCTTCGTGGGCGGGGGCGTCACCTACACCCTGCCCGAGCGCGTGGGCCTGGCCCGGGCCAAGGAGCTGATCCTGCTGGGCGACTTCTTCACGGGCAGGGAAGCGGTGGCCATGGGCCTCGCCAACCGGGCCGTCCCCGCCGACCGTGTGCTGGAGGAGGCGACGGCGCTGGCCGAGCGCCTGGCACAGCGGGCGCCGCGTTCCGTCACGAAGGCCAAGCGGCTGCTCAACGCCACCGTCCGGCGCAAGGTCGGGCGGGCGCTGGGGCGGGAGGCGGAGACCTTGCTGGGTTGCATGGAGACCGAGGACTGGCGCGAAGGCATCCGCGCCTTCCAGGATAAGAGGGAGCCGGAGTTCAGTGGACACTAACGTTCTTCCGGCCCCGCATGCCCTCGACCCCGTCCTGCGGCCGACCTCGGTCGCGGTGATCGGCGCGTCCCGCCATCCCACCAAGCGTGGTTACCAGGTCGTGAAAGCGCTGCAAGGTGCCGGCTTCTCGGGCGGCATCTACCCGGTCAACCCTTCGGGTGGCGAGGTGCTCGGCCTACCTGTGGCCCGCTCGGTGGTGGAGATCGAGGGCCAACCCGAGCTGGCGGTGGTCGCCACGCGGGCCGAGTCGGTGCCCGGCGTCCTGGAGGAGTGCGCCGCGGCGGGGATCCGGGGAGCGGTGGTGCTCGCCGCGGGCTTCCGCGAGGTGGGCAGGCATGGCGAGGCGCTGGAGCGGCGCCTGCGCGACGTCGCCCGCCGGACCGGCATCCGGGTCATCGGGCCGAACACCTCGGGAGTCCTCAACCTCCCGTTCGGTCTCGACCTGCTGGGCCTGGATGGCCTGCGTCCGGGTCGAGTGGCCCTGCTGTCGCAATCGGGGAACGTCGCCCTGGGCCTGCTGAACGAGCTCCGGGCCCACCCGAGCGCCGGCGTGTCGGTCTACGTGGGAGTCGGCAACGAGGCGGACGTCGGCTTCCGCGACGTCCTGTCCTTCCTGGCCACGGACCCGAACACCGACGTGGTGGCCATGTACGTGGAAGGCTTCCGGGACGGTCGGGCATTCATGGAGGCGGCGAGGCAGGTGACCCGCCACAAGCCCATCGTGCTGCTGAAGGGTGGCCGCTCCAGCGCCGGGGTGGCGGCGGTCCGGTCGCATACGGGTGCGGTGGCCGGGGAAGCCCGCGTCTTCCGCGCGGCCATGGCCCACGCCGGTGTCGTACTGGTGGAGCGCTCGGACGAGCTGCTACCGGTCGCGTTGACGCTGGCGGGGCAGCCGGCCGCGCCGACGGAAGGGGGCGTCGCCATCCTCTCCGACGGAGGTGGGCATGCGGCCCTCGCCGTGGACGCCCTCTCGCAGATGAACATTCCGCTCGCTCGCGTGGGCCGGGCCACCCGCGATCGCCTGGCCTCACTGCTGGGGCGCCCCGCCAGTCGGGGGAACCCGACAGACCTGGCGGGAGCGGCGGACGGCGATCCGGGCGTCTTCAGGATCGTCCTCGAGACGTTGCTGGCCGACCGCGGCGTATCGGGCATCCTGGTGGCGGGGCTCTTCGGGGGCTACGCGAACCGGTTCTCGGCCGACCTGGAGGAAACGGAGCGGCAGGCGGCGGCCGCCATGGGTGGGCTCGTGGAACCGGCGGGGAAGCCCCTCGTGCTCCACTCCGTCTACGCGGAGCGGAGGAGCGAGGCGCTGGACACCTTGCGGCAGGCGGGCGTGCCGGTGACGTCGTCGCTGGAAGTCGCCACCCGCTGCATCGCCGCGACCGTGGAGCGGGGCCGGCACCTGGGCCGCCGGCCGGTGCGGCTGGTCCGGCGTGCGCAGCCCCGGCCGGAGGCGTTCCGGGCAGCGCAATCGAGCGGGCGCGCACTGCTGCTGGAGCCCGAGGCGCGGAGACTGGTGGAGTCGTACGGCGTGGGCGTGGCCCGGGGACGGTTCTGTGCGTCCGCCGCCGAGGCGGCATCCGCGGCGGACAAGATCGGCTACCCGGTGGTGCTGAAGGTCGTGTCTGCCTCGATCATCCACAAAACCGAGGCGGGTGGGGTCCTGGTGGGCGTGGAGGACGCCGCCGCGGTCCGGCGCGGCTTCGACGAGCTTCGGGCCCGGGCGGAGACGTACACGGGCCTCGAGGGCTCTGCGGCCATGGATGGCGTTCTGGTCAGCGAGATGCTGCCGACGCCCACGGCGGAGCTGCTGGTGGGCGCGCGCCGGGACGAGCAGTTCGGCCCCATCGTGAGCGTCGGCCTCGGCGGTGTGGCGGTGGAGCTGATCGGGGAGGTCGCCATCCGGCCGCTGCCCGTCTCACGGGCGGATGTCCTGGACATGCTGACACAGGGAAAGATCGGCACCGCCCTCGGCGGCGTGCGCGGGCGCCCCGCGGCGGACCGGAAGGCCGTGGCGGATCTGGTGCTCTCGCTGGCGGACGCTTTCCTCGCCAACCCCGAGATCGCCGCGCTGGAGTCCAATCCCGTCTTCGCCTGTCCGGACCGGGCGGTGGCGGTGGATGTCCGGCTCCTGCTGGCCGAGCCCCGGGATGCCCGGGGCCGTGGACGCGCTGCGCCGGCCCAGCGGCGGGCGGCGGGGGATTAGGCGGCCGGGGATCAGTCTGCGCTGGCCAGGATCAGTCCGCGCCGGCCAGGATCAGTCTGCGTTGCCACGGTCAGTCCGCATCGCTGTAAGTGATGGCGGCCTTGATGTCCACCACCGGCGTCCCGTCCACCGCCTCCAGCGGCTCCACCAGGAGGCGCGTTCCTTCCACGGCCTGCACCTGCACCCTGTGGATGCCCAGCGGGTTCGGGCGTACCGGGGCGCGCGTGGCGAAGACCCCGCGCAGTCGCCGCTCCGGGTCGTGGCTCGGCCGCACCCGGAGGATGTCCCGCTCCGACAGGTGGAGCCACGTCACCACGTCCAGCTCCGCACCGGGCTCCACGCCCAGGAGCCCGTCGGCGAACCGCGCCTCCAGCTCGATCCACGCGGCCGGTGCACCCTCCCGGCCCTGGTGCGGGGCGTCCTCCCGCCGCTTCAGCGACGAATGGACGTAGCCGATGGGCTCGATCTCGTAACGGGGAGGGTCGGGCTGGCTGTCGGGCATGGCGTTCTCAATTCCGGTGCCGGTTCGTGAATGCGTTCGCGTCATAATAATTGACGCGGGCGGCCTTTCGCATTCATCCGTCCTCCTTGACAGCCGGTCGGTCCGCAGCGAGAGTTCCATATATGGAGGCGTATATGGAACTCTCGAAGAAGACGACCGTCTTGTTCACTCCCGAGCAGCACCGGCGGCTCCGGCGGCTGGCGGC
>JARRJS010000086.1:0-25277 GCA_037388885.1 Gemmatimonadota bacterium | reverse complement strand
CGCCGTTCCAGTCGGGGATACCACACCATCTTCTCCGCGGGCATTTTCAGCGGACCAGCGACCGTCCGGTACGGTCGCGGCACCCCCACCGCCTTGACAGGGGGATCGACCGGGCACATCAGCGCCGCGGTCTCCGGGATAGGCGGCTGACAACTGGAGGTGCCGCATGAGACCGGACGACAAGCTGGTGTACGCCCGCATGTTCCCCGTCCACGTGGGAGTGGACACGGGGAAGAAGCACCACGTCATGGTGGCGCGAGGCCCCGACGGCGTGGCCGCAGACCCGATCACCGTTCAGGTGAATCGGGGCAGCTTCGAGCGCTCGCTCGAGCGTCTGTACGCCCAGTTCCCCGACGTGGCCGTCGATGAGTTCCTGATCGGGCTCGAGTTCGCCGGCCATCACGGGTTCACCTACGCCAACTTCCTGCGTGAGCAAGGCCACGACATCGTGAGCGTTCTCCCGGCGCACACGAAGAAGGCGAAGGAGCTGGACGACAACAGCCCGAACAAGTCGGACCAGATCGACGCCGCACTGATCTCGCGCCTCACGGGCGAGGGGCGGTTCGTGCCGTTCCCGTTCCTGAGCGACGATCTGGCCCGGCTGAAGCTGCTGGTCATGCAGCGCCACCGGCTCACGGTCGAGGTGACGCGGTACAAGAACCGGCTGCAGGGGATGCTCGACCTGGGCTGGCCGGAGCTGTCGGGGGCGTTCTCGTCCATCGAGAAGCGGACGCCGCTGGCGATCCTCCGGCGCTGGGCCCTCCCACAGGACCTGGCGGCCGCGCCGCCGCGCTCGGTCCGGCGGCTCGTGAAGAAGGTCTCCCGCGGCCACGTCTCGGCCGCCAAGACACGGGAGATCATCGACGCGGCTCGCGGGTCGATCGGGCTCCCGCAGGCCGCAGAGGAGCGTCGACTCGAGATCCGGCACCTCTTCCAGCGGCGGGACCTGGCGCGCGAGCAGATCCGGGAGCTGGACACCCTGATCGAACCGCTGGTCCACGAGTGCCCCGAGGGCCGTGCGCTGCTCACGGTGCCGGAGGTCAGCCTCGTCTGCGCGGCCACGATCGTGACCGAGCTCGGCGACCCGGGCACCTACGAGCACCCCCGGCAGATCCTGAAGCTGGCCGGAATGAACCTGGTCGGGAAGGAAAGCGGGATCTCGGTCAATGGGCGTCGCTGGCAGAGCAAGCGGGGCCGGCCGATGCTCCGCCGCCAGCTCTTCCTGCTGGCGGGACGGTGGTGCCACCCGAGGGGGCTGTACCGAGAGGACTACCTCCGGATGCTCGAGCGCAACGGGAAGTGCCGGACCAAGGCCGTCGCGGCCCTCGCCCGGAAGCTGACGCCGATGCTCTTCCGGGTCATGAAGACCGGCGAGCCGTTCGACCGCGAGCTGTTCCTGGCCAACCGCCGTCGCCGAGAGGAGGTGGCGGCAGACTGACCGATTACGCTGGACCTTGAGCCGAGGCGTGGGGGAGAGTTCAGGCCGTGTTGAAAGCCGAGCCATGAGCTCCGAGTCAGAATCGCCGTACCGCTCTCCCCGGGCTGGAAGCGCCGACGAGGATGTGTAGCGCGCCCTGAGCGCCGACGTTTTGTGAGTGTTGCGCAATCGTCCCGGATGCACGCCTGTGGTCTCGGCGCTGTTTGACAACGAAGGTCAGCCATCGGGGCGGCGGCGAGCCGACCGCCGCCCCGGCTGGGGATTCGTGTGCCTGGCGCTGGGGCGCCTGGAGCCGTAGCATGGAGGATGTGGCGGGCGAGGTCCGGGGATCCGGAAACGCCCACGAGGCTCGAAGAAAGACTCGATCCGCCCGTCCTCCGCGGGGGACCAGGCCCGTTTGACCGAGCAGCGCCCAGAGCGCCCAGCTTAGACCCGGCCGGTCCCCCGCGGTTCATCCTGCCGCTACAACAGACGCCGGGCGAGGTCCGGAGACCCGGAAAGCCCCTGAGGCTCCAGGTTAGACCCGACCCGCCCGGCCATCCACGCGATCATCGTTGCCGTGTCATCTTCCAAGTTCCTTCGACGTCCTCGAAGGGCGGCTGGGGAACGGAGAAGCGACCAGTGATCGAATCCGGTGCAACACAACGGCCACGTAGTGAATATCCAATGGGTGCAAAAATGATGTGCACCGAGTCACTTTCGACCGTGACGGTGTCCAATGGATAACGAAGGGGCTCTCTCGCCCCATCGCCCGTCGTGGCCGTGAGTTCCGTCCGCCCATCCGGATCAAACACGATAGATCCGCTGACAACGTAGTCGGACTCGTCCGCTTGCATCTCCACGGCCCATGATCCGCTTCCGCTGAAGCTCGGGCACGACGAGGCCGAGGTAGAGGCACAGGACCCGAAGAGCAGAAGTGCTCCGAGAGAGGCCAGTGTACGAGCGAATATCTGGATTTTCACCTCTACCTCCTTACGCTCTCAACCTGTTGGTCCACGCACTCACCGGCGCCATAGCTCCGCTGAGCCTCAGTCACCGCGGCGGAGAAGGATGAATATGCGCCCAGAGGATCCGCCGAAAAGTGTCCAGGATCACCCCTGAGAGGCGAAAACCCGTTCTGAACGGCGATCGCGGTGAAGTTCTGTAACTGTCCAGGTGTAAGTGCACTGCTGTTGATGTCAAACGCGAAACCGGCCAGATGCCGGCTGTTCGTGCCGCCAGATGGGCGGCCGCCAGTGCCCGGAGTAACTCGGTCCCTATATGCGTTGTTGAATGTCACGGGGATGCCCGCCGCCACGGCCGAGTTGAATATAGTCTGAACATTGCCCGCTACACTTCGGTCAACGCATAGCTGGCGACTTGCCTTTGTAGGGCTTTCAGAACTAAGGTGGTCGACCTGGACGGCATCCAGAGTATCTGCACTCAGACCGAAAGGATCCGAGAACGTGACACCTCTCTAATCCGATCACGCGCGAGGCGCCCCCCGAATCCCCCTCCTTCGGCATTTCCTGATTCCCTCCCGCTGTCCCCCAATCCAACACGACGTCCAGCACCACCAGACCGGCCTCCCATTTGGGTCGCCGGCCCGGGCGTGGTACGTCCCCGGTTCACCCCAACCGGGAGGTATCATGCTCAGCAGCAAGTACCAGAAGCGCCAGCGGGCCCAGCAGGCCACGGCCGTCGTCGGCATCGACGCCGGCAAGCACCGCCACGCCCTCGTCGTGCGACCACGCGGGGGCGAGGACACCCGGCCGATGCTGTTCACGGCGGACCGGGCCGGCTTTGAGCGGGCGCTGGCGGAGATCCACGACCAGACCGGTGGCGCCGCGCCCTCCGACATCCTGGTGGGCATCGAGTTCGCCGGCAACTACGGCTTCACGCTGGCCCACTTCCTGGACCGCCAGGGCTACGGCGTGGTCAGCGTGCTTCCGGCGCACACGCGGCGCTGGAAGGAGGTCATGCACGGCCAGAACCTGAAGACCGACCCGCACGACGCCCTCGGGATCGCCGACCTCACCGCGCAGGGCCACTTCGTCGGCTTCCCGTTCCTGGACCCCGTCTACGCCGACCTGCGCTACCTGGTGAGCACGCGGGAGCGGCTGACGCGTCTTCGCACGGCGGCCATCGCCCGCCTCAAGGGCATCCTGCAGGTCGTGTGGCCCGAGTTCGAGGACCGCTTCAAGGACTTCTCCAAGAAGACGCCCCTGGCCCTCCTGCGGGCGTTTCCCGGGCCGCAGGCGCTGCTCGATGCGCCGCAGCGGCGGGTGCTCAAGCTGATCGGCAGCGTCAGCCGCGGCCACCTGGGGCTTGCCACCTACGAAGAGCTGGTGGAGCGCGCCGAAGCTACGATTGCCTTGCCAGGTGCCCAGGGCGTGCTCCGGGAGGAGATCCCGCTCCAGCTCGAGTTGCTGGACACCTACGAGCGTCAGCTCCAGGCCGTGGACGCGTCCATGGTCGGGGCCCTGGATCAGGCACCGGAGGCGGACGCGTTGCTGTCCATCCCGAAGCTCGGCCAGGTCATGGCCGCCGTGTTCCTCGGCTCCATCGGCGATCCCCAGGCCTACGACTCCTCCCGCCAGATCCTGCGCGTCGCCGGGACAACAACGGCGGTCGGAAGATCCCGGCGCTCGTGGCCATCAGCCGCAAGGTGCTCCGCCTGGCATACAGCCTGGCCCGCGACCGGCGGCTCTACGTTCCCGACGCCGCCTGGGAACCGAACCGCTAGCTTCTGCATTGGGCCAGTGGCAGGCGAAGGGACGCACCTCCGCCCGCACAGCGCCAGAACGCAGGCCGGGGGCTGGAGCCCGTAGAGCCAATCGAAGGGGCCAGGCCCGCTTCCCAGGTGACAATCGCTGCCCCGGCCCGTGAGTCCCGCTCAAGTCTCGAAGAAAGAGGTTTCGAGGGCCAACGCAGTGCCGGCGCCTCGCACGCTCGACAGAATCGAGGTACGCGGACTCGCGCGGCCTGGGCGCGATTTGACAATCCCGGTCTGCGACGACCCGTCCAGCGCGGTGGGCGCTGGACGGATCGCGCGGGTGCGTTCAAGCGGCCTTCTCAGGGACACGGCCGGTGTGGATCGGGGGATCCGTTGGAGGCGCGTTTAGCGCGGCCTCGGAGTGTGACACTGGATCGCACCGGCCATTCGGCCTGCACAAGCTGCCGCCGGATTGGGGCGCGAATTCCCTTCGCAGTGCGCCCGTTCGTCTTCTGGCCAATCAAGAATCAGCGATGTAAACATCCAAATCGAGATCAACGTCTAGTTGAGCGATGGCTTGCGTTTGCGGTGAAGACAGAATCGGACCGCCATGACCGTAAGCAGAAAGCCAATAGGCAATGATTCGCGCTTCGTGTCCGGTCTCTTTCAGTTCCCGCAGACCTGCAACCTTTCCAGTCAGACGTTCTGTAACCCAGTCAATGTGTCTCCTGAGGTCCCGAGATTGGACGTTGCCCTTACTAGTCAGGAACCATCCCCTTGTTCCTGCCTTGGACACACCGCTTCCAGGCGTTTTCTGTTGGCTAGTGCCATGCGGTTGCCCCTCGTTTGGCTCAATGCCCAACACGCCTGATACATATGCCAAGTCTATCTCATGCTTGTAAATGGCTAAGGTAGCGTATGTCCTCTTACACGTAGCGAAATCATCGTCGTATTGCATTGTAAATTATCCAATTTTTTCTTCGCCAAGATTCATGATCCGTCAAGTATATTTCCAATGACTTCACCGTTTTGTTGACTTCGCACTGCGCCTGTCTCGGTGTTAATCCAGACGTTATCTCCACCCCGCAACCCGGCAGCTCGCTTCAGTTGATGGAGAATGTCACTGCCTTCGTTTCGGTCCACTCCTAACTTGCGGAAAGCGTGGTTGACGTTTCCTGTTTCCCCAGGCTGTTTCTTTGGTTTCGGACTGTCAGACCCGTTGGCGTTGCCTTCGCGGAAAATGAAAGGACTGAGCGTCTTGCCAAGGGTCAAACCTGCCGTCCCACCTACCAACGAGCCTTCAACTGCGCCCGCAGGGATCGCGGGAGCGCCCGCACCGGCGGTAAGCGCGGCAACCACCGTTCCACCGCCACCGCCCACGAGCCCCCCGACAAATGCTCCGAGGCCCGTTAACCCGGCTTCAAACCAATTGCATAAAATGTTGGTGCCACAACCTGCGGCCAACCCAAACGGATCCGTGTACGACACCGGATCCCCATCGGTTCCCGCGAACCATGATCCTTACACGCCGCCCCCGTTCAATGTCTGCCGTCGAGGACCGCGAGCTGGCCGCCCCTGGCGTATGCGAGGATGTCTCGATCGCACGTCGCGAGCTGGCCACCCACGATTCGCGCACTCGCCATCAGGATCCGGTCGGCCGGATCGCCCTGCGGCGCTCCCGGCAGTCGAGTGCTCTCGATTGCGATCTCGGGGGTCAACGGGAGCATTTGAACGCCCGGCGCCCCAAGCGCTGCATTCACCCAGTCGTCGATCGGTCGCGAGAGGCTGATCCGCCCTCTCCGCTCGAGCATTGCCACCTCCCACACCGAGATGGCACTCACCCATACCGCGCCCTTCATTCCGGCCTCTTCGATTGCCTCGATGGCCGAAGGCGACAGAGCGGCCCGGTCGCCTTCCACCATCCAGATCCAGACGTGCGTGTCCAGAACGGTCGCCGCACTCGGTTGGTCAGGCATCCGCGTCCCATGCCTCCTCAATCGGACCGATGATGTCGCCATGCACCGTCACGGAGCCCGCCAGGTAGCCGAAGATGCCGCCGCTCTCCTCCGGCCCTCCGTATGGGGTAAGCCTGGCGATGGGATGGCCATAGCGCGTGACCACCACCTCCTGCCGGCCCTGAGACACCTGGCTCAGAAACTCGTGCCAGGCGTTTTTCAGATCGCTGGCGGAAACCTCGATTGTTTTTTTGGGCCCGGCCATCTCGTCTTCCTTCACGTGATATGAATCGTTGAGGCAGCCTGATTGTTGTCCTAAATATGTTAGCCAACTTGTGCCGGCGTAACAAGAGTGGCCACGAGGGTTCTTCCATCAGGGATGCCTGCTCATCCTCCGCGTCCTCCGACCTCCGTGTTCCCCGTGTCAAGCTATTGTCCTTGCCGGGTCCGTGCGTTCCCGGAATGATGGCGGTTCAATCCGCCGCGACCGCCGCGACTTCCTGCTGATCCTCGCCCGCGCAGAACGCCTCCACGTGTTCCGGCTCCTGGGGCCGGGTTGCCAGGCTCACGGCGACGAGCACCACGATGTTCACGATGAGCCCCAGGATGCCCTCGTGGATCTCGTACGGCCGCAGGCCGGGCTTCAGGAAGAAGAACACAGTGGTGACGATGCCGGCCAGCAGCCCGGCCAGCACGCCGGTCGTGGTGGCGCGGCGCCAGTAGAGGGCGGCGTACACGGGCGGCGCGATCTGGTCGATGATGCCGTAGGCGGTGAGGAGCAGCCAGACCAGGGAGCGTTGCTGGATGATGGCCAGGTAGTACGCGATGGCACCCACGGCGAGCACGAGCACGCGCATCAGGATGGTCTGGAGGCGCTCCGGGATGTTCAGGAACGGCCGCAGTCCGTCCTCCACGGTGATGGACGCGGCGCCGTGGAGCAGGGCGTCGCCGGTGGACATGGACGCGGACAGCGCGCCGGCGCAGAAGGCGCCCACCACCAGCGCCGGCAACCCGGTGCTCAGGATCATGTCCGGCATGATGAAGTCGGGCGTGCGCGGCGTCTCCGGGAAGAGGATGCCGGCGAAGCCGATGAGGAAGATCGGGATGAGGAACAGCTGGAACGTGGGGAACAGAATGACCGTGCGGCGGAGCGTCTCGTCGCTGCGGGCGGCGAACGACTTCATAAACAGGTGCGGCCACATGAGGAAGCCGATGGCGGAGGACAGGATCGCCGAGGAGTAGGCCCCCCAGCTCCAGTGTCCTCCGGACGCGTTCAGGCCCGGCAGCGTGAGCATCTCGGGTCGCGTGGCGTGGATCTGCCGGAACATCTCGCCGATGCCGCCATACAGGTGCTCCGGGATGTAGATCCCCAGGACCCAGGCGATGGTCATCATGAAGATGCCCTGGAACACGTTGGTCCAGCCGACGGCGGCGACGCCGCTCACGAGGACGTAGAACACGACGACGCCGTAGGCGAGTGCGGCGCCGAGCCAGAAGGGCACGTGGTCGTGGGTGACGGCGCTGAAGACGATGCCCGCGCCGCTCATCTGGAGCATGATGTAGGGCACGAACGCGACCACGGAGGCCAACGCCAGCAGGACCGAGATGCTGCGGTTGGGAAAGCGGCCCACGACCAGCTGGGCCTGGGTGACGTACCCTTTCTCGCGGCCGATGCGGGCCACCTTGGGGCCCACGAAGTAGAGGGGTGCGATGCCGAGCACGCCGTAGGCCAGGATGTAGAACGACGCCGCGCCCCGGGAGTATGCCCACCCCGGGCCGCCCAGGAAGGCGAACGCGCTGAAGATGGTGGCGCCGGTGACGAAGTACATGGCCAGCAGGCCAAATCCGCGGTCGGCGGCCACGTAGCCGGTGACGCTCTTGCTGGTGCGTCGGCCGGCGAGGAGCCCGATGGCCAGCGTGACGATGAGGTAGGCGAAGACGACGGCGGTGACGACCTGCCATTGTTGCATGGTCAGCCCCCCTTCCGGGCGCGGGTCTCGACGCGGTGCAGGCCGTAGAGCACGATGGCGCCCAGCGCGACCCACAGGGCGACCCAGAAGAACGAGAAGGGCAGGCCGAGGACCTGGGGCCGGAACCGGTTGAACGGGATCGTGCCGGGCCAGGTCAGGACCACAGCGTAGGCGACGAAGAAGAGGAATGTCAGCGTGCGGGCGGTGCGGACGGACATGAGCCCTCCCGTCAGTCGTGGATGTCGCGCAGCACCCGGGCGGTGGCGTCCAGGGCCGAAGCCAGGTGGTCGATGAGCTCGCGGGTGGCGGACAGCGTCAGGCCCTCGGCGCCCATGCGCGAGCGCAGCAGGCGGATGCGCTTGGCGGCTTCCTCGATGCGCGCGACGGCCTCGGCCGGCGTCGCCGCCGCCCCGCGGTCGTCGTCCTCGCCGAAGGGGTTCTGCCGGGGGTTCGGCGTGTTGTCTTCGAAGGGGTTCCTGCCCATGGTTCGTTCCTCCCGATCTGGCGGAAGCGACAACGGGAGCCCGCGACGCCCGAGACACATTCGGGCGGGAGCCGAAGGGAACCGCGTCGCATTCGGGCCGGAGGCGGCCCGGTCCATGTCTCAGCGACCCCGGAAGCGAGGTTCGCGTTTCTCCAGGAACGCGGCCACGCCCTCTGCCCGGTCCTCGCTGGCGAAGGCCGTCAGGAACAGCTCCCGCTCGTGGCGCAATCCGGCGCTGAGCGGCGTCTCCGAGGCCGTACGCAGCGCGTCCTTGGCCAGCCGCAGCGCAACGGGCGAGTAGGACGCGATCTGTCGAGCCAGCGTGGCGGTGCGACGCGGCAGCTCGGCATCGTCGACGACGAGGTCCGCCAGGCCGATGCGCTCCGCCTCCTCGGCGTCGACCATGTCGCCGGTCAGGATCATGCGCATGGCGTGCCCCGGACCCACCAGTCGCGGCAGCCGCTGGGTGCCGCCGCCGCCCGGCAGCAGGCCCAGCCGGATCTCGGGCTGGCCGAATCGCGCGGAGCGGCCCGCGACGCGCAGGTCGCACGCCATGGCCAGTTCGCAGCCGCCGCCCAGGGCGTAGCCGTTCACCATGGCAATGGTGGGCTTCGGGAAGCCGGCCAGCTCTTCGAAGACGCTGCGCCTTTCCATGGCGGCCTGCTGCTCCGACGGGGTGCGCTGGGCGAACTCGCGCACGTCCCCGCCGGCGACGAACGCGCGGGCCCCGGCGCCGGTGAGGACGACGACGCGCACGCCGTCGTCGTCGCGTGCCGCGTCCAGGGCCCGGACCAGCTCGCGCCGGACCGTGGCGTTGAGCGCATTCCGGTTGTCCGGCCGGTTGATGGTGACGGTCAGGACGCCGTCGGCCCGCTCCAACAGGAGTGTCTCGTAGGGCATCAGTCGTTCCAGGCAAAGAACCCGGCGCCGCTCTTCCGTCCGAGCCGGCCGTCGGCCACCATGCGTTCCAGGATGGCCGGTGGCCGGAACCGCTCGCCGCCGAACGCCGCGTGCATGTGCCGCGCGATGTCCAGGCGCACGTCCAAACCGATGAGGTCCGACAGGCGCAGCGGGCCCATGGGGTGCCGGTACCCCAGCTCCATGGCCCGATCGATGTCCTCGGCGCTGGCGACGCCCTCCTCCAGCATGCGCATCGCTTCCAGCCCCAGGGCGACGCCCAGGCGCGTAGACGCAAAGCCGGGCGAGTCCTTCACCACGATGGGCTCCTTGCCCAGTCGCCGGGCGAACGCCACGGCCGCATCCAGCACTTCGTCGGACGTGTCCTGCCCGTGCACCACCTCCACGAGCGCCATGATATGGACCGGGTTGAAGAAATGCAGGCCGACGATGCGGTCCGGGTCCGGCAGGGCGCGTTGCATCTCGCTGATGCTGAGGCCGGAGGTGTTGCTGGCCAGGAAGGCATCCGGCGGCGCGGCCGCCGCGACCCGGGCGAGGACGTCCACCTTGAGCTGCATCTGCTCGGGCACCGCTTCGATGACCACGTCGGCGTCGTGGACGGCCGCGGCGATGTCGGTGATCCCGTTGATGTTGGAGAGGGCGGCGTCCCGTGCGGCCGCCGTCACCTTACCCCGCGCCACGCCCTCATCCAGGTTGGCCCGGATGTGCTCCAGGCTCGCCTGCACGCGCTGCACTGCCGTGTCCACAAGCTCTACCCGACAACCGGCCACAGCCGCCACCTGCGCGATACCGTGGCCCATGGTGCCGGCCCCGATCACGGCGACCCGGTCCGCCGACGCGCCTCCGGTCATCGACTACTTCCCGTTGAAGCGCGGCGTGCGCTTCTCCATGAAGGCTTGCAGCCCTTCCTTGAAATCCGGCGACCGGAACGCCCGCAGCTGCGCTTCCGTCTCCAGCTCGAGCACCGACGCCAGCGGCATGGCCAGGGTGTTGCGCAGGATCTGCTTGGCCGCCGTGATGACCTCCCGCGGGCCGGAAGCGATCTGGCCGGCCAGCGTGCGTGTCGCGTTCTCCAGGGCGTCGGGGGCGACGACGATGTTGAACAGACCCAGCTGCTCGGCGCGTTCCGCGCCGATCATGCCGCCCGTGTAGATCAGCTCGGCGGCCAGCGCGGGCCCGACCAGGCGGGGCAGGAAGTAGCTGCCGCCCCAGTCCGGGTGCAATCCGACGCGCGAGAAGGTGAATCCGATGGATGCGGCCGAGCTGGCCACGCGCAGGTCGCACGCCAGGGCGAGACAGGCGCCGGCACCCGCCGCCGGCCCGTTGACAGCCGCGATCACCGGCGTGCTCATCTCGTCGATGCGCTGCACGATGCGCGCGCCCAGGCGGACCAGCTCGGTGAAGCGCTCCTCGTCGCCCGACTCCGCCAGCTCCGCCATGACGCCGACGTCGCCGCCGGTGGAGAACGCCCGGCCCACGCCTGTGATCACGGCGCACCGGATCGCGTGGTCGTTTTCCAGCTCTTCCAGGCCGGCGTCGATGCGTTCGCGCATGTCTCCGGCCAGCGCGTTCAATCGCTCGGGCCGGTTGATGCGGATCCAGCCGAGATGGCCGTCCTTGTGTACTTCGATGCCGTCTTTCGTCATGCCCCGAACACCTCCACCACCGTGGCAATTCCCTGACCCACGCCGATGCACATGGTCACCAGCCCCATCCCGCCCCCGCGCCGGCGCAGCTCGTGCACCAGTGTGGTGAGGAGGCGGGCGCCCGTGCAACCCAGCGGGTGGCCCAGCGCGATGGCGCCGCCGTTCACGTTGACGCGCTCGGGATCCAGGCCCAGCTCGTCGATGCACACGAGACTCTGCGACGCGAACGCTTCATTCAGCTCGATCAGGTCCAGGTCGTCCACGCTGAGCCCCGTCCGGTCCAGCACCTTGCGCGTCGCCGGGATCGGGCCGGTACCCATCAGGTGCGGCTCCACGCCGGCCACCGCGCTGGCGATCACGCGGGCCATGGGCTCCAGGCCCAGCCTGGCCGCGCGCTCGCCTTCCACGACGAGGAGCGCAGCGGCCCCGTCGTTCAGGCCGGAAGCGTTCCCGGCCGTCACCGTGCCGCCCTTCCGGAACGCCGGCTTGAGCTTGGCCAGCTTCTCCAGCGTGGTGTCCGGCCGTGGATGCTCGTCCCGATCCACCCGCACCGGCGGCCCCCGACGCTGCGGCACGTCGATGGGCGCGATCTCGTCATCGAATCGACCAGCCTCCATCGCCGCGGCCGCCCGACGCTGACTCTCCAGCGCGAAGGCGTCCTGGCGCTCCCGGGATACCTTCCATTTCTCGGCCACGTTCTCCGCCGTCTCGCCCAGGCCCACCGTCCAGTGTTCGGGCATCACGCGATTCACGAACCGCCAGCCCAGGACCGAATCCGCCACTTCCGGCGCGCCGCGCGCAAACGCCCGGTCCGGCTTCAGCATGATGAAAGGTGCCCGGCTCATCGACTCGGTGCCGCCCGCCACGAAGATCTCGCCTTCGCCTGCGCAGATGGCGTGGAACGCGTCGTTTACCGTCTGGAGTCCCGAGCCGCACAGGCGATTGACGGTCTGGCCGGGCACGGACACAGGCATGCCGGCCAGCAGGGCGGCCATGCGGGCCACATTGCGATTGTCCTCGCCCGCCTGGTTGGCACACCCCAGGATCACGTCCTCCACCTCCGCCGGGTCGATGCCCGTGCGTTCCAGCAGGGCGGACACGGCGTGGGCGGCCAGGTCGTCGGGGCGTACGCTGGACAGTGCGCCGCCATACCGGCCCACGGGCGTGCGGACCGCGTCGATGATGAAGGCGTCGCTCAATGGAGATCTACCCATATGCTCTTGACCTGCGTGTAAAGATCCAACGCGTAGCGCCCCAGCTCGCGGCCGTGGCCCGACTGCTTGTAGCCGCCGAAGGGAGATGCCGCGTCCAGCGGATGGTAGGTGTTCACCCAGACGGTGCCCGCCTCGATGCGGGAGGCGACACGGTGCGCGCGCTTCACGTCGTTCGTCCAGACGGCCGCGGCCAAGCCGTAGAGGGTGCGGTTGGCCAGCTCGATGGCCTGCTCCTCGTCGTCGAAGGTGAGCGCGGCCAGGACCGGGCCGAAGATCTCCTCCTGAGCAATGACGGCGTCCGACGCGACGCGATCGAAGACGGTGGGCTGCACCCAGTACCCCGGGCCGTCACCCACGGGGCCGCCGCCGGTGAGCAGCTCGGCTTCCGCGCGGCCCTGCTCGATGTAGCCCAGCACGCGCTCCATTTGCTCCGCCGAGATGACCGGTCCGAAGCGCCGCTTGGGATCCAGCGGTTCGCCCGGCGCCAGGCGCGTGACGCGCTCCAGCAGCTTCTCCATGAGGGCGTCGTGGACCGACGACTCCACCAGCAGCCGCGACCCGGCAGTGCAGCACTGGCCGGCGTTGTAGAAGATGCCGTTGAACGCGCCGCGTGCGGCGGCGTCCAGGTCGGCGTCGGCGAACACGATATTGGGCGACTTGCCCCCCAGCTCCAGGGACACGTGCTTCAGCGTATCGGCGGCTTCCCGCATGATGGTCCTGCCCACGGCGGTAGAGCCGGTGAACGCGATCTTGTCCACGGCCGGATGCCGGACCAGGGCCGCGCCCGCCGTCTCGCCGTATCCCGTCAGCACGTTGATCACGCCGTCCGGCAGGCCGGCCTCCTTCGCGATGACGGCCAGCTCCAGGGCCGTGAGAGGCGTCTGTTCCGCCGGCTTCAGGATCATGGTGTTCCCGCAGGCCAGCGCAGGCGCCACCTTCCAGGCGGCCATGAGCAGGGGGAAGTTCCACGGGATGATGCCGCCTACGACGCCCACGGGCTCGCGCACCGTGTAGTTCAGCACATTGCCCCGGACCGGGATCGTCTCGCCCTCGATCTTCGTGGCCCAGCCGGCGAAGTAACGGAACGTGTACGCGGCGTCGGCAATGTCGATCTTCGCCTCGCGGATCGGCTTGCCGTTGTCCAGTACCTCCAGCTGCACCAGCTCCTCGGCCCGGGCCTCGATGGCGTCGGCAATGCGCCACAACAGCACGCTGCGCTGGTCCCCACGGGTGGCCCGCCAGTCTGCGTAGGCGGCCCTGGCCGCGGCCACGGCACCGTCCACGTCCGCCGCGTCCGCCTCCGCCACCTCCGCCAGCGCCTCGCCGGTGCCCGGGTTCTCGGTGACGAGGCGGCCGCCGGCCTGCGGCTCCACCCACTCGCCGCCGACGAAGAGTCGGTCGGGGGCTCGGCGCTGCGCTTCTGTCACCGGGCTCCCCTGGTGCATCGCCGGCTCCGTCCCGGCCACCTCACGAGCCCTCGAATTCCGGCTTGCGCTTCTCCATGTATGCCGCGAGGCCTTCCCGGGCGTCGCCGCTCTCGAAGAGCTGCTGCTGCAACTCGCGCTCTACCGCCAGCGCCCCCGCGAGGTGCAGCTCCCAGCCGGTCTGCACCGACCGCTTGATAAAGCCCACCGCCTTGGAAGCGCGCGCCGGCGGCGTGAATCCACGGGCGTACTCCAGCACCCTGTCCATGAAGGCCTCATGGCTGTCCGCCTCGTAGATGTCGTTCACGAGGCCCAGCTCTAACCCTTCTTCGAAGTCCAACGTGCGGCCTTCCGCCATGAGCTGGATCGCCTTCGATTTGCCCAGGAGGCGAGCCATGCGCTGCGTGCCGCCGGTGCCTGGGAGCACGCCCAGGTTCACCTCGGGCAGGCCGATCTTGCCGCCGCGCTTGCGGGCGACGCGGATGTCGGCGGCCATGGCGATCTCCAGGCCCCCGCCCACCGTGTGGCCGTTCAGCGCCGCGATGACCAGCTTGGGCGTCTGCTCCAAGCGCATGAGCGTCTCGTTCGCGTGCAGGCAGAAGCAGTACTTGAACTCGTAGGTCACCTCGGTGAGCATCTGGATGTTGGCGCCTGCGGAGAAGAACTTCTCACCCTGGCCCGTGATGACGATGACGTGTACGTCGGGCCGCATACGCGCCCGCAGGATGCTGTCATCCAGCTGACGCATCATTTCATAGGTGTAGGTGTTTGCGGGGGGATCATCGAGAGTGAAAAGGGCAATGCCGTCCTTGACCTTGAAATGGACCAGCGTCTTCTTCTCCTCCGCCATACCATGTCTCCTGTTGAGTTGGCTTCAGCTCCGCCAGATCGACGGGCTGGTCTCACCACCTGCGGGCTCATCCTTGCCCGAGGCTCCGTCCTCGCGCCCGACCCCGAGGTGCCCCTCCAGGAACAGGCGCGTCATGTCTTCCGCGAGCTTCTCCACCGGCACGTCCCGCGCCGGGCGGTACCAGTTGTAGATCCAGTTCATCATGCCGAACAGGGAAAACGTGGCCACGCGCACGTCCACCGTGCTGTCCTCCGGCTTGAGCGCCTCCACCATCTCGCTGCACAGCCGCGTATAACGGCGCTTCAGGTCATCCACGCGCCGACGATAGTCGCCGGTCAGGGAATCGGCCTCGTGGGACAGAACCTTCATCTCGTCCATGTTGCCCACGAAGAAGCGAAGATGGTTCTCCACCAGCAGGCGCAAGCGCCGGCGCGGATCCGACACGTCGGCGATCAGCTCATCCAGGTTGTCCAGGACCGTGCGGAAACACTGATCCTGGATCAGGAACAGCAGTTCTTCCTTGCTGTCGAAATAGTAGTACAGGCCGGAGAGGCTGACCTCTGTGGCACGGCTGATGTCCCGGATACTGGCCTGGTGGTATCCCTTCTTCGCCATGACGCCTGCCGCCGTGCGGAGGATCAGCGCCAGCTTCTCATCGTAATTCGAACGTTCCACGTCGATGGTTGCGCAGGGGCGGCCCAAAGGCGCGGGGAATCGCGCAATTGCATGCGGAACGTAGACCAGCCCACCGATCGGGTCAAGTGGCCGCACCGCTTGATCCGCGCCCCGTGCTGGGGTAGCTTGTGGTACGTTTTGTGGCGGTTTCTCCGCTCCGGGTATGGCCATTTCTCGACTCTGGATCCGCGTCGCCCTGGTGGCGACGATCGCTCTCCCGCTCCTCGCCGCCTGCGAGGACACCGTCACCGACCCCGAAGAGGTCGTGGTGGCGTCCGAGGCGCGAGCCGTGCTGCGCTCGGCAGCCGACCTGCCGACGCTGCCGGGCATCATCAACGACGCCCTGAACGACAGCACGGGCGTGCCCGACACCGACCGTTACACATTGCACAGCGCCGAAGAGCTCTGGGCGCGGGCTGCCGCCGAGAACGACGTCGTACAATCCGCTCGCTGGCGTCAGCGAGCCGTGTCGCTCGCCGCGCCGTACCTGGCGACTCGCCTCGATACCGCCCAGCTGGCGGATCTCCGGCATCGGCTGCGGGACTGGATCGAGATGGCGTCCGGCATGCTCCGGCATTTCCGACTGCCGGAGGTGGAGCAGGCCCTGGACGACGCGGCGGGTCTGCTGGCCCGCTCACAGGTGACGGAAGCGCGCGGCGAGCACCTGAACGCGGTGCGGCTGGTGCTGTCGGCGCAGAGTCGGCTCGTCGACACGACGCCTCGCGTGGTGGCCCGCCGCATGAGCGATGCAGCGCTGGTGCGGTATCGGCAGGCCATGGCCGACGGGGTGACCTTTGACGAACGGACGCGGCAGCGGGCGGAGCGCCTCGTGTCCGGCGCCCGCGAAGCTCTGGACCGGCAGGACTACCTGCGGGCCATACAGCGGGCCTACTACGCCAACCAGCTCCTGGAGATGCGCTGATGCGTGCGAACGGAAGGGGCCGCTCCCGCTCGATGCTTACGGTCCTGGTCCCGTTCTTCGAGCGCAGCCTGCGGGACGCGGAGCAGGCCGGCGCGCGGGCGGCCGTGCTGGTGCTGGAGACGCCCGGCGGCCGGATCGATGCGGCCCAGCACATCGTGGACGCGGTGGACCGGGCGAAGCTGCCCGTCTACGCGTTCGTGGACCGGCGCGCCTTCTCCGCCGGCGCCATGATCGCCCTGGCAACGGACAGCATCTACATGGTGCCGGGCGCCGTGATCGGCGCCGCGACGCCGGTGACGGGGCAGGGGCACAAGGCGCCGGAAAAGATCGTGAGCGCCATGCGCAGCGAGATGCGCGCCTTGGCGGAGGAGCATGGCCTGGATCCGGACGTGGCCGAGGCCATGGTGGACGAAGACGTGGCCATCCCCGGCGTCGTCGCGCAGGGGAAGCTGCTCACCATGACCACCGACGAGGCCGTGAAGGTCGGGTACGCGCACCGCGTCGACGACTGGAAGGCCATGGTTCATGCCATCGGCGACGAAGACGCCCCCGTCGTGGCCACCCGTGTGAACTGGGCCGAGGGCCTCGTCGGCTTCATCACCAACCCGCTTCTGGCGCCCCTGCTGCTTTCGCTGGGCTTCCTCGGCTTGCTCATCGAGATCAAGACGCCCACTTTCGGGCTGGCCGGCCTGGTGGGTGCCGGCTGCCTGGCGCTGTTCTTCGGCGGCCACTACCTGGCCGGCCTCGCCGGCTCGGAGGAGCTCATCCTCCTGGTGGTCGGCCTGGTCTTTCTCGGCATCGAAGCGTTCCTGATCCCGGGATTCGGCGTCTTCGGCGTGCTGGGCATCGCCGGCATCGGCGCCTCCATCTACCTCAGCCTGGTGGGAGAGCTGGCCACGTTCACGGACTACACGCACGCCGCGGCGATCCTCTCCACGACCGTCATCGTGGTCGTCGTCGCCGGCTGGGCGCTGCTGCGGCACCTGCCCGCCAGTCGCAGGCTCCTCAAGAGCGGCATCTTCCTGGGCGACTCCATGAAGAAGGAGCAGGGGTACCTGTCCAACACCGTGCGCCCGGAGCTCATCGGCCTGCGCGGGGTCGCCGCCACGGACCTGCATCCCGCCGGTGTCGGCCGGTTCGGCGAGGAGCGGCTGGATGTGGTCGCGGAAGAGGGCTGGATCGAAGCCGGCACGGCCATCCAGGTCGTCCGCGCGGAAGGTTATCGGCACGTCGTGCGGCAGGTCGACACGACGGGTGAAACGGACAATCAGCAGGAGAATTGACCATGGAAGGACTCGCGCTGCTTTCGCCCGTGATCCTGATCCTGGCCGCGCTCGTCATCATCATCCTCGTGTGGGCCGTCCCGGTGCGGCTCTGGGTCGAGGCCGTGTCGGCCGGCGCGCCCGTCGGCATCGGCGACCTGGTGGGCATGCGCCTGCGCAAGGTAAGCCCTGCCGCCATCGTGCGGCCGCTCATCAAGGCGACGCGGGCGGATCTCAAGCTCACGACGCGGGAGCTTGAATCCCACTACCTGGCCGGCGGTCATGTGGACCGCGTCGTGCTGGCGCTCATCAGTGCCGACAAGGCCAGCATCGAGCTTCCGTTCCAGCAGGCCACAGCCATCGACCTGGCCGGACGCGATGTGCTGGAGGCCGTGAAGGTGTCCGTCAACCCCAAGGTCATCAACACGCCCAAGGTGGCCGCCATGGCCAAGGACGGCATTCAGCTCATCGCCATAGCACGTGTGACCGTGCGGGCGAACATCGGCCGCCTGGTGGGTGGTGCGGGCGAGGACACGATCCTGGCGCGGGTGGGCGAGGGCATCGTGTCCACCATCGGCTCCAGCGCGTCCCACAAAGCGGTGCTCGAGAACCCGGACAACATCTCCAAGACGGTGCTGTCCAAGGGCCTGGATGCCGGGACCGCCTACGAGATCCTGTCCATCGACATCGCCGACGTGGACGTGGGCAAGAACATCGGCGCCGAGTTGCAGACGGACCAGGCCGAGGCGGACAAGCGCATCGCCCAGGCGAAGGCGGAAGAGCGCCGCGCCATGGCCGTGGCCGCCGAGCAGGAAAACCGGGCCAAGGTGCAGGAGATGCGCGCCCGCGTCGTGGAAGCCGAGGCACAGGTGCCGCTGGCCATGGCCGAAGCGTTCCGGGAAGGAAACCTGGGCGTCATGGACTACGTCCGCTACAAGAACGTGGACGCCGACACCCAGATGCGTCGCGCCATCGCCAAGGGCGGCGACGACGGCGGCGCGAACACGCATGGGCAGTAACCGGCGGGCATGATGACCATGGTTGCGCTCGCGGTGCCCCCGGCCCCGGCGATGGCCGCCATCGATCCGTTCGCGCTGATCGTCCTGCTGTTCATCGCGCTGCCCATCCTGCAGGGCGTGTTCGGCAAGAAGCAGAAGGAGGAGCAACGCAGGCGGCAGGAGCAGCGTCGTCGTGCGCAGCAGGGCCGGTCCACGGGCGCAGATGACGGTCCTCAGGCCCGGGAACGCCGCCCCGAACGCGCCGCCGACATGGTGCCCGACGACCTGTGGGAGCTGCTCACCGGCGAGCGCCGGCAGGGCAGGCGCGACTCTGTTCCAACCCGCGAATGGGGCGAACCCGCGCAGAACGTGCCGACCTCCTCGGCGCCCGTGGCGACGGAGCCGGAAGCGGAATGGCAAGCCATTCCGGAGCCCGCGCCCTACGAACCCCTCTCGGAGCGGGACGAGGAGAGCGGCCGGCCATGGCGCGTGAGCGACGAGCGCCCCGCGCCCCCGCCCCCGCCGCTCCCGGAACGCTCCGACAACCTGCCGGAAGCCGTTTCCCTGGAGCAGCCGGTGACGTACGACGACGCCCAGGAACGTGCGTTCCACGAGGAGCTGGCCCACCTGCCGCCGGCCGCCCGGGCTCACTACCGCCGACGCCTCCCGTACGGCCTGGGCCACGAGGACGAGGTCCGGCGCGCGTTCATCCTGACGGAGATCCTGGGGCCGCCGAAGGGGCTGCGGTAGACTTCCTCGGCAGCAAATGTGACAAACTGCGGCCGCGGGGCTGGAGCCAAGCCCGCGGCCGCCTTATCTTTCCCGCCCCGGCGCACGGTCGCAGGGTGACCGCGCGCCTTGCCGGGGTGGCGAAACCGGTAAACGCACACGACTCAAAATCGTGCGGGAGCAATCCCTTGCGGGTTCGAGTCCCGCCCCCGGCATTCCGAACGGGCACAACGCTTTCGGGCGTTTCGTGCCCGTTTCGATTATCGTTCCTATCGGGTCGGATTGTGCCGTAACTGTACCCTACCGACGCAATCGCCCTAGGAAGCATCAAACGAAAACTCATCAAGATCCTGACGGCCATCGTCCTAGCTATGGCGTTGTTCGTAGCGGCTCGCTGCGGGCGTGACAGCACCGCGCCAGAATCCCTGAACCGCGACGCGCTGCGGAATTGAATATGCATATTCTTGCCAGGGACGCTGGGACCTGCTTTGGGCTTACTCCGGCCGCGCAGATGTGGGCAGGAATCGTACGCCGTCGATCTCGAACCTGATCGATACCAGACCAAGTGATCGTGAAATGAAACGAGGACACCAAGGCCAGGAAGCCGACGATCCCATCCCGACGGATGAAGGCGAGCCCGCGGGAGCCCGCCCCGACACGCCAACGGCCAATTCCTTGGACTTGCGGCCGCCGATCCGGCCAATGGTGTGGGACATCGCGCTCAACGTGGCGATCCCGCTCGCCTGCTACCGGCTGACCAAAGCCTACGTCTCGCCGTCCGATTTCAACGCTCTCCTTGCCGCCTCCATCTTCCCGATTCTAAGGAACTTGGTCGGCGTGGTGCGGCGCCGTTCGCTCGATCCCATTGCCGTGCTTGTGCTGCTCGGCATCTCGACGGGCATGCTGGCCATTGCGCTCGGCGGCAGCGCGAAGCTCCTCCTGTTGCGCGAATCGCTCTTCACTGGCGTGTTCGGCCTGGCGTGTCTTGTGTCGCTCGTGCTGCCGCGACCACTGATGTTCTACTTCGGCCGTTTCTTCACTGCCGGCAACGATCCGGCGAGGCGGGCACGCTTTGACGCAACCTGGCAATACGCCCGAGCGCGCAAGACCCACAGGATCATTACCCTGGTTTGGGGGCTCCTCTATCTCGGCGAATTCACGGTCTGCGCGGCGCTGATCTACACCCAACCCATCACGACAGTCCTTGCCGTCTCGCCCCTCCTCTTCGGCTCGGCGACCATTCTTGCGATCATCTGGACGTTTCGCTACGCCAGAAAGGCCCGCGAACGTGCGATCCGGCGCAGTGGCCCAGCTCGCTCCCCCCGGTGAAGACAACATGGGCCCGAGCTAGAGAAACGGGGCGCTTCACGTTGTATTGGAGGATCTGGCCCGCATTCGTGACGTTGTGAGGTCTTCCCCCGTCAGACAGTTACTGAATCAGGACAATCAACGACCCTCGACAACCATGGAAGGCCGATGATGGCCCCGGCGATCTATGAGGTCGCGCCCCATGGCGACGATAATCGGGTTCGTGCGCACGTATGGCGAAGAACCGTTGTCCCCCTGGAACTGACCCCGCTCGATGCTTCCTGATCTGCGCCCAGGCGGGTACCGAGCCTGCGCTGCTATTGAATGCGAGCCCACGACCACCCGGAGATGACGATGGGATCTCTCGTTATCCTTGACCGGCTTGAGATCGCTCCCAGAAAGTGGGGGGAAGGTCTGTGGGTCTGTAGCGATAGGCGGTTCCCGGTTCACCCGGAAATGAGGCTCGGCCGCTGGTACGAAGTTGAACGGTTAGAGGTCATTGACGGTCTGCAGACTGCGACCTTCACGACGGAGAGCGTTCAACTCCGGCTGCCAACGAAGAACCTGGTCGTACGAAGGGCCAGGCCGGATTACGCATTTCGCTACACGACGAGAGTGCCGGAGTCTGCGACGGAATATCGGGTGGTGGCAGTACCGATATGCCCTGAAGGCCATCCGGGGCCTGAGTACGAATTACAAAACTGCCCCGATCATTTTGATTGTATCGCATGCGGTCGGAGTTATCCGGTCAAAACGGAAGATGAGGACGTGATAAGGTGATCCGAGCGCCCCAGATCGATTCTTTGGCGTCCTCATCCGCTGGCGCCCCGTTTCGCCGATGGGCGCGGGCTTCAGGATTCGCTGACGGCGCGATCACCGAATACACGGGATGGACCTCCCATAGCGCACGGACGGAGCTGTTGCGCCGGCCGTGGGAGCCGTCTGTCTGATCCCGAGGGGCGGTCGGCCCCCCCACGGTGCTCGCCGTCGTTGCGCATAGGGCAACGTGCCCCATGCGCAGTCCAACCCATCCGTCCTAACATATGAATTGAGGGTCCCCGGCTAACCCAGAAGCCGCATTCTGGTGGCCCGCCCACAAGGCGTCTGAACGGATCGGTCGTGTGCGAACACCCGGGTCTGGCGATGACTGAGGCTGACGATGTGCAGGATCGGTTGGACAGTGCGGTCAGAGACATCTTTCGGCAGCTGAGCAAGGGCGAACCGTCCGTGAAAGAGCTTTTCCGCCGACTGGCGCGAGAATATGACGTTACGTTCGAACAGCTGGTGATGGCGTGGCAAAACACGGACTTCATTGGCCGGTGACCGGTTCGTCCAGGAGGAAACCAACGTGGCACTTGTGAATTCGGGAGATGGCTTCAAGCGGTTCGTTGCTCCTGGGGAGGGTGGCGATGGGTTCCGCGAACCGACCTGGGTCGTGTTGGATGACAATGGATCCGCATATGGCGGCAACGGGGACTGGTTGTACGTGTTCTGGCCCAACCGCCCGGGCGAGCGGATGGTCGTGGATACGTTGCGAATCGGCAAGGCGGAAGTGGAGCGCGTAAAGCTCGATCTGTCGTCCATCAGGCGGAGCGGGGTCCAGGACGCAACGGCCCGTCAAGCAGCAGCGAAAGTCAATGAACCGGAATGACCCGGGGGCGACCATGGCACGTGTGATCTACGAGGTCGCGCCCCATGAACGTGGTCAGTGGCACATCAGGCGACGGGGCACGTCCCAGTTGGACAGCATCCACAATCACAAGGCCGACGCTGTAACACGGGCGCGGCGGCTTTGCCGGGCCGAGCAGCGAAGTCAGTTGGTCATCAGGCGGCGTGACAGCACCATCGAGTTCGTGCGTACGTATGGCGACGATCGGGTGTTGTGAACCGGAAGGGCGCCAGTCTGTTCCGGCGCCCAGGGTCGGTGTATGGTTGTTTACCGGCGGTGCACCACGGCCACTGCGCTGAAAATCAAACCGGGGATCCCCGATGCGTAGTGGCCCTCCGCGAACGCTAGCGGTGAGTCTCCTTCATGGGCCCCAGCGCTATTCTCCTGATCCTGTCGCCCGTCGTTGTCCCGGCGGGGATGCTCAAGTACCGTAGCGACTACCGGCAGTATGGCAGGACCACGCCGTTGGGCGTGGTGCTGCTTCTGGCCGCCTGGTTCATGCCCATGGGCGTGCTGGGTTTCGCCATCCCCTTCTTCGCCGCTCCGCGCACGCTGCTTCAGTACGTCGGCTACGCACTCATGATCTTCGGCCTTGCACTGAGCCTGGTTCCCCTGCACGCGTTCTCCCCGAACATGGTCGTCGGAAGAGACGCTCCGCGCCTGATTACGGCGGGCGTGTACCGGTACAGCCGTAATCCCCAGTACATCACGTTTGCTGGCTTCGTCCTGGGCTATGCCATGACCGGCCACGCGCTCATGGCCTACGTCGGCGTGGCGCTGTATTGCATCGTGGCACACCTCACGGCGCGCGTGGAGGAGGAGCACCTGGAGCGGGTATTCGGCGATGCGTACCGGCGCTACAGAGAGACCACCCCACGTTACCTCTTCGTCTGACGGCGACGTTCGATACAATCTCGTTACAAACCATTGACGGTCCTGCTACACCGGCCCCCTCAATTGCACCCGTATGGCCGATACGAGTCAGGCCGGGATCACCGGCGCGATGGCGGGCACGCTCGACCAGGAGCGTGAACCGACGCAGATCCAGGGTGGCGGGGTAGGCGACCGCATCTACGACGTGGTCATCACGGCGTTCGCGGTGGCGGTGCCCGTGCTGCTGCTGTTGATCTTCGGGGTGGTGACGGTGGCGGCGTGGCCGGCGCTGAAGACGTTCGGTCTCTCCTTCCTTACGTCCAGTGAGTGGGACCCGGTCCGGAACAAGTTCGGAGCGGCGCCGGCGATCTACGGCACGCTGGTGTCATCGTTTTTGGCGTTGCTGCTGGCGACGCCGCTGGCACTGGGCGTAGCGATCTTCCTGTCGGAGTATGCGCCGTGGTGGGTGCGGCGGCCGGTGGCGTTCGCCGTGGACCTGCTGGCGGCGATCCCCAGCGTCGTGTACGGGCTGTGGGGCATCTTCGTGCTGGTGCCCATCCTGCGCAGCTACGTGATGCCGTTCCTGCGGGACACGCTGCACCTGGGGGCGACGCCGTTCTTCAGCGGGCCGGCGTACGGGCCCAGCATGCTGGCGGCGGGCGTGATCCTGGCCATCATGATCCTGCCGTACATCTCGGCGGTGGCCCGGGAAGTGATGATGGCGGTGCCTCGCTCGCAGCGAGAGGCGGCGCTGGCGTTGGGCGCGACGCGCTGGGAGATGATCCGCGGGTCGGTCCTGCCGTTCGCGAAGTCGGGCGTCATCGGTGGGGTGATCCTGGGGCTGGGTCGTGCGCTGGGCGAGACGATGGCTGTGACGATGGTCATCGGCAATCGCCAGGAGATCGCCGCGTCGCTGTTCGCCCCGGGCTACACCATGGCATCGCTCATCGCCAACCAGTTCACGGAGGCCACGGGCGACCTGCACCTGTCGGCGCTCATGGCGGTGGGCTTCGTGCTGTTCATCATCACACTGATCGTGAACGCGGGCGCGCGCTGGCTGGTGTGGCGCACGTCGCGGGGGGCCGGGGCATGAAGTTCCGGGCGTCGCGACGGCGGCACGTGGTCAACACGCTCATGGGCGTCGTGACCTGGGGCGCAGCGATCGTGGCGACGCTGCCGCTGTTGTTCGTGCTCATCTACCTGCTGGCGAAGGGCGCCGCCTCGCTGAACTGGGCGTTCTTCACGCACCTGCCCCGGCCGGTGGGCGTGTCGGGTGGTGGTGTCGCCAACGCCATCGTGGGGACGCTCATCGTCGTCGGCATAGCCAGCGCGCTGGGCGTGCCGGTAGGCGTGGGGGCGGGCGTGTACCTGGCGGAGCGGAAGACCGCGCCGCTGGCGGTGAGCGTGCGTTTCCTGGCGGACGTGCTGAACGGCCTGCCGTCCATCGTCATGGGCATCTTCGCCTGGGAGCTGGTCGTGGTGCCCATGGGGAACTTCTCCGCGCTGGCGGGCGGGCTCGCCCTGTGCGCCATGATGATCCCGGTGGTCACGCGCACGAGGGAGGAGATGGTGCGCGTCGTGCCCACCACGCTGTACGAAGCTGCGCTGGCCCTGGGCTACACGCGCTGGCGCACGGCGCTCCGCGTGGTGATCCCCACGGCCATGGGCGGCATCATCACGGGCGTGATGGTGGCCCTCGCCCGTGTCGCCGGCGAGACCGCGCCGCTGCTCTTCACGGTGATCGGCAACGAGTACATGTCGGTGTCCCTGACGCAGCCCATCGCCGCGCTGCCGCTCACCATCTTCAACTACGCCATCAGCCCGTATGACGAGTGGCATTCCCTGGCCTGGGCGGGCGCCCTGGTGCTCATCGTCCTCGTGCTGTTCGTCAGCATGATCGCCCGGGCCGTCACGCGAAGTGGGTTCTCCCGTGCGGTCGATTGATGCCCCCGGCCTGATCGGCCACGAAGCGCCCACGCTGGGTGACACCCGTGTGCGGATCTCGGTGCAGGCGCTGGACGCGTTCTTCGGGGCCAATCACGCCGTGCGCGGCGTGACCATGGACATCCCGGAGCAACGGGTCACGGCTATCATCGGACCCTCCGGCTGCGGCAAGTCCACGTTCCTGCGCACGATCAACCGCATGCACGAGACGGTGCCCCACGCGTACACACGGGGCCGCGTGCTGCTGGACGGTGAGGACATTTATGCACCTGGCGTAGACCCGGTTTCTGTGCGGCGACATGT
>JARRJS010000085.1:0-17060 GCA_037388885.1 Gemmatimonadota bacterium | reverse complement strand
GCTGCTCCGCTCCACCACGGCCCTGTCCCACTGCCGCAGCCGCGTGCGACTGGAAGGGCGCGCGGAGGTACCGCGGCGCCCCTACCGCAAGGACCGCGTCAAGAACGTCGTGCTGCCCGCCCATGGCCGCATCCGCCACAAGCTGATGGAGGACCAGCGGCTTCCCGCCCTGGCCGCCGAAGCGGAGTCGTGGGTGGAGGTGATTGACGGCCCGGACGAGCTGGCCATCATCACCGCGGGCCCGGTGTATCTCTACGTCCGCGAAGCGTTTCCGGACTCGCCCGTCCTCAAGCTGGGCATGAGCCACCCGCTGGCCGCCGAGGCCGTCAAACGCTTCGCCGCCCGGCACCCGCGCATCCTGGTCGTCGAGGAGCTGGACCCATTCATCGAGGAACAGGTCCGCGCCCTGGGCATTGCCTGCGAGACGCGCAGGACGCCCCGGTACGGTGAGCTGTCCGTCGACGGACTGCGAGCCGCGTATGCGCACCTCGACAGGCCGGGGCATGGGCGGGTGGATGAGGTGATGAACCCGGCCGGTGCCGCGAACGCTGCAGCCACCCCGGAACGCAGCCCCCACGACGGACCCACCGCGATCCGCGATCCGCGATCCGCGATCACGGCGCCGGTGCCCCGGCTGCTCCCACCGCGGCACGTTCTACGTCCTGAACCAGAAGAACGCCATCGTCTCCGGCGACATCGGCTGCTACACGCTGGGCGCGCTGCCGCCGCTGGACGCCATGGACTCGTGCCTGAACATGGGCGCATCCATCTCCATGGCCCACGGCATGGAGAAGGTGATGCCGGAGGACGAGCGGAATCGCATCGTCGCCGTCATCGGCGACTCCACCTTCTACCACTCGGGCATCACGGGGCTCATCGACGTCGTCTACAACGGCGGCGCCTCCACGGTCGTCGTGTTGGACAACCACACCACGGCCATGACGGGCCACCAGGAGCATCCGGGCACCGGCCACACGCTCATGGGAGAGCCGGCGCAGGTGGTGGACGTGGAGATGCTGGCCAGGAGCGTCGGCGTGAAGGACGTCCGGCGCATCGACCCGTACGACCTGGGCGAGACATGGCGCACCATTGATGACGCCATGCGCCGCGACGAGCCGTCGCTGCTCATCGCCGACGCCGCCTGCGTGCTGCGCGAGCGCATCAGCTTCGGCGAGAGCATCGCCATCGACGCCGAGAAGTGCACGAACTGCTACGCGTGCACCCGCGTCGGCTGCCCCGCCATCGAGCAGGTGGAGGACCACCTGGAAGTGAACAGCATCCTGTGCATCGACTGCACCCACTGCCAGCAGGTGTGCTCCGATTGCAACGCGGGCATCGACGTGCCGCAGGTGCTGGAGCTGGTGGACCAGGGTCGCTACCGGGAGGCTTTCGACGTGCTGGTGCGCGCCAACCCGTTCCCGTCCGTCGCCGGCCGCGTCTGCCCGCACCCGTGCGACCACGACGTCAACGCCCTGGGCTGGCCCCAACGCCGTCTGCGCGCCGAGCGGCATCCGGACCTTGTGCCCGCGTTCCCGGACCCGCACCACGACGGCGCCATCTCCGTGCGCGAGATGGAGAAGTTCCTGGGCGACTGGGCCATCGAGAACGTGGACGGCGCCGAGTACCGGCCGGACGCGGAGCTCGACGACCGCGTGGCCGTGGTCGGGTCGGGGCCCGCCGGCTTGTCCGCCGCATGGCACCTGCGCCGCAAGGGCTATCAGGTCACCATCTTCGAGGCGCAGGACGAGCCCGGCGGCATGCTTCGCTACGGCATCCCGGAGTTCCGGCTGCCCCGCTGGGCCCTGGACGCCGAGATCCAGCGCCTGCGGGACATCGGTGTGGATATCCGCTGCGGCATGCGCCTCGGCGCGGATGTGGCGTTTGGCCACCTCATGGAAGAGTACGACGCCGTCGTGCTTGGCACCGGGGCGTGGCAGGGCCGCAACGCGGGCATCGACGGCGCCGAGGGCACGCACCAGGTGCTCAACGGCGTGGAGTTCCTCCGGGCGTTCAACGCCGGCAAGGCGCCGGAGCTCGGCCGGCGGGTGGGCGTCATCGGCGGCGGCAACACGGCCATCGACTGCGCCCGCGTGGCCCGCCGGCTGGGCGCGGACGTGGCCCTGATCTACCGGCGCACCGAAGCGGAGATGCCCGCCATCCGGGACGAGGTGGACGAGGCCCGCGCCGAGGAGGTCGCCTTCCGCTTCCAGGAGCTGCCCACCCGCGTCCTCCGCCATGACGATGGCCGCTTCCGGGGCCTCGAGCTCATTACCATGCGCCAGGGCGAGCCCGACGACTCCGGCCGCCGGCGGCCCGTGCCCGTCCCGGGCAGCGAGCACGAGGAAGAGCTGGACGCCGTCATCCTGGCCACGGGCGAGCAGCCCGACCTCGGCTACCTGGAAGGGAGCGACGTGCGGCGGAACGGCCGCGTCGATGTGCGCTTCACCGGCGCAACGTCCCGCCCGGGCGTGTTCGCTGCGGGCGACGCCGCGTTCGGACACGGCACGGTGACGCAGGCGGTGGGGGAGGGGGCCCGGGTCGCCGACGCCGTCGGCACCTGGCTCCAGCAGAGGAGGCGGCCATGAGCGGGTGCTCGGAAGGCGCGCGCGGCGGCAACGCGACGGCCGCCGGCCACGATGTCGTCAGCCTCGTGCTGGCCGGCGTCGGCGGGCAGGGCTCCGTGCTGGCCAACCAGATCGTCGCCCGCGCCGCGGACCTCGCCGGCCACGACGTCGTGACCTCCGAAGTCCACGGCATGGCCCAGCGTGGCGGCTCCGTCATCACGACGGTCCGGTTCGGCAGCGACGTGCATGCGCCGAAGGTGCCTCTCGGAGAAGCGGATTTCGTCGTGGCGTTCGAGCGGCTGGAGGCCCTCCGGTTCCTGCCCTACCTGCGGCCCAGCGGCGTCCTGCTGGTCAACGACCAGCGCATCGTGCCCATGATCGAGTCCCTGCGGACCGCCGAGTATCCCGACGACATCCTCGCCCGAACCGCCGGGCACGCCGGCGCCGCCGTGCTCGTGCCCGGCCTCGCCATCGCCACCGAGCTGGGCAACACCAAGCTTACCAGCACGGTGCTCCTCGGAGCCCTGTCCGCCTTCCTGGACCTCGACGCCACCGTGTGGAAGCAGGCCATCGCCGACCTCGTCCCGCCCAGGACCGTCCAGGCCAACCTGGACGCGTTCGACCGCGGCGCTCTCTGGCTGGCCAGTCACCACGACCGAGGGCCCGCAGCCTGAGCCGCGGGCCCTCCCGACGCCGCGCTGCCGGTCCCGGCGCTCCAACCCGTCTCTCTGGCCAGCCCTCCCTCGACGCTCAGTTCAGCCCGTAGAGCTTGTCCAGCTCCCGTTCATACTGGTCCATCGTGATCCGGCCCTCCGCGAACCGCCGCTGAAGCGCCTCCAGCCTCGACTCGGTCGACTCGCGAGCCGGCGCCCGCGACCCGTTGCCCGAAGCGGATCCCGCGCTCGCGCCGGAAGCCGTTGTCCGCCCCGGTTCCGACGTGGACGACGAACGCAGCGTCGGGCGTCGGGCGTCAGTCATCGGTCGTCCACCCCGCGCCTTGCGACGCAACCGCTCGCTCGCCTCCTCCAACCGGTCGGCCGCTTCTTCCAGCGACGCGCGACGCCCTTCGAGGCGACGCCGGCGGCCATACCTGGCACCGTACCGGCGGCCACGAGGGGGTAGCCGCCAATCTCCGTACGGGCCGTCCAGCCATTCGTCCGGCCACGACCAACGTCGATGCCAGCGCCCGCGGCGCGTCACCAGCCGTAGCACCACGACCGCCACGACCAGCCAGATCAGCCATTCCGTCCCCATCATCATGATAGCCTCTACGCCTCTGTCGAATCCGACGCACTCCGCCGCCGCTCCCGGCTCCGCTGCGACCAGGCGTCGATCTCGTCCGCCGCACGGTCCAGGATGTCACGAAGCTCCGTCATCGCCTCCGGATCCCGCGCCGCATGCCGCACCGCCCGGTCGAAACTCGTCTGCGCCAACCGCACGAACGACCGCGTCACGTCCCGCATCCCTTGACCCGTGAACCGTTCCGCGAAGTCGCTCACCCGGTCCGCCACATCCTCCGCCCGGTCCCGGTGCTCCTCCAGAAACGCCCGCCCCGACTGCGTGATCCGGTACACCCGCTTCCCTTCCACCTCGTCCGACTCCACGTAGCCCTGGTCCTGAAGCATCTGGAGCACCGGATACACCGACCCCGGACTCGCCGAGTAGTACCCGCCCGACTCCTCCTCCAGCCGCTGCATCACCTCGTACCCGTGCATCGGCTTCTCTTCCAGCAGCGCCAGCACCATGTACTTCAAATCCCCCCGCTCGAACACCCGGCCACGCCCGTGACGACTACGCCGGCCGTGGTGACTGAAGTTGAACCCCGGCCCGCAGAACGACGCCCACGCCCCGAACCAGTCATCGCCTCTCGGTCCCATCTTCTCCATTCTCCCGCGCTGAATCGTCCCATCAGCCGCGCCACCCGCTCGCCTGATGGCCCCCGCCCCCGCCTGCCGTTGTTACCCGACATTATTCGATATATCGCGATACATGTCAAGAGGCAGGCGAGGGCGCGGGCGGGGGCGAGGTTGGATAGGGAAGGGAGAAGGCGCCGGATAGACACACGGCCGGCCCTACGATGAACCCATCGCCGGTCGTCAGTCGTCGGTCGTCGCTCGATACTCCAGCGCCTTCTCCTCGCCGGACACGACCCGTAGGGCGCCCTCGGCCAAGGCCCGCAGCTCGTCCTCCCCGGGGAAGACGCGGACGGGCGCGATCCAGTCGACGCGGCGGGTCAGGTCCTCGGTGTAGCGAACGGAGTGGGCCATGCCACCGGTGAGGAGGATGGCGTCGACGCGGCCGTGGAGGACGGTGGCCATGGCGCCGATCTCGCGGGCGATCTGGTAGAGCATGGCATCGACGACGAGGGTGGCGTCGGCATCGCCGGCCTCGACGCGGCGTTCCACGTCGGCCAGGTCGCGAGTGCCCAGGTAGGAGTAGACGCCGCCTTCGCGGAAGATGCGGCGCACGAGTTCATCGTGTGTGGCTTCGCCGGAGAGGGCCAGGTCCAGGAGCTTGATGGCGGGCAGGCCACCAGCGCGGTCGGCGGAGAAGGGGCCTTCCTCGCGGGGATTGCACACGTCCACCATGCGGCCGTCGCGGTGGGCGGAGATGGAGATGCCGCTGCCCAGGTGTGCGATCACGAGCCGCAGCGTGTCGTACGGGCGACCTGTCTGCCGGGCGAGCCGCTTGGCGACAGCCTTGGTGTTGAGGGCGTGGGACAGGCACTCGCGGTCCAATCCCGCCAGGCCCGACAGGCGGGCCACGGGCTCCCACTCGTCCACGCTCACCGGATCCACGACGAAGGCGGGGCAGCCGGCTTCGTCGGCCAGACCCAGTGCCAGGAACGCGCCCAGGTTGGACGCGTGCTCGCCCCTGCGGGCTTCCCGCAGATCGTGCAGCATGGCGTCGTTGACGACGTAGGTGCCGCTGGTCAGCGGCTCCAGCAGCCCCCCACGCCCCGCCACCGCCACCGGCCGGTCCGGCGGCACGCCCAGCCGTGCCAGGGCCTCGCGCACCGCCGCCAGCCGCATGTCCAGCTGGTCCAGCACGGGGCGCCGGGCGAACGGCCGTAGCGCCTCGTCAGGGTGGCGCACGGTCTCCTCGCCCACCGCCTCGTCGCCCCGGAACAGGCCGATCTTGGTGGAGGTGGACCCGGGGTTGAGCGCGAGGATCAGAGGTGCCTGATCCTCAGCGGGGCCTCGGTCGCGGGCGGCCTCCGATCCTTCCAACTCATTGTCGGACCGCATCATACGCCACCACGCCCAGCGCGATGCTGAGCAGCTTGTCATCCGCGCTTTCCACGCGGGACGGGATCAGGACGGGCACCCGCGCGCCCACGACGACGTGGGCGGTGGCGGACCCGGCGAGGTACTTGACCGCCTTCCCCAGGATGTTGCCGGCCTCGATGTTGGGCAGGACCATGACGTCGGCTCGGCCGGCGACGTCGGAGGTGATGTTCTTGGCCCGGGCGGCACTGACGAGCAGCGCATTGTCGAGGGCGAGGGGCCCGAAGATTTCGGCCCGTGCGAGGACGCTGGTCGGGTCTTCGCGGGCGGCCGCGGCGAGCTCGGTGAAGGCCCGTGCTTCGACGGTGGACGGCACGCTGTCCGTGACCGCCTCGGTCGCGCTCATGAGGGCGACACGCGGCCGCTCGTAGCCCAGCGCGTGGAACACCGCGACGGCGTTCTCGATGATCTGGTGCATCTGGTCGAACGTCGGCGCGATGTTGATGCCGCCGTCGGTGACGCCCACCAGCCGGGTTTCTCCCGACAGCGTGTCCTCGTACAGCAGCACATCGCTCAGCAGGCGATCGGTGCGCAGCCCGGTCCGCCGGTCCAGCACCGCGCGCAGCAGCTGGTCCGTGCGCAGCGTGCCCTTGAGCAGGATCTCCACGTCGCCCGCCCCCGCCAGCGCAGCGGCGCGGTCCCCGGCATCGTCGTCCGGCGCGTCCACGAAGCGTGCGTCCAGGAGCGCTTCGAATCCTTCCTCGCGCACCAGCTCCCGCGCCCGATCCACATCGCCCACCAGCACGGCCCGGGCGAGCCCTGATCGGACGGCCGCGTCCAGCGCGCCCAGCGCCGTCGTGCTGGCGGCCCCCACCACTGCCACCGTGCGCGCGCCTCGCTCCAGCGCGGCCCGTTTCAGCTCCTCGAAGGTTCGCATGACCTGGTGTCAGCCTGGGAATGGTCGTGTCGCCGCCAACATAGCCCTGCAGGCCCTCCCTCGTCGAATTCGAACTCGAACTCGAATTCGAATTCGACGAAGCCCGCCGGCCCCTCTGGCCAATCCCGCCCCGGCGAGCCATCCTTCCCCGAACCACACCCCCAACCGGATCACGATCATGCATGCTCGAACCCGGCTCATGGCCTTCGTCCTGCTCCTGGCCGCATTGGCGCTGGGCGCCGTCCCGGCGACCGCGCAGCGAATGGAGCGGCTCTTCTACTACGTCGATAACGAGGACGCGTTCGCGAGCCTGCGACAGCACATCGACCAGGTCTCCGTGGTCGCGCCGCAGGCCTACAAGGTGGACCAGGACGGCGTGGTGTGGGGCGAAGTCGACCCGCGCGTCATCAGTCTGGCCGACCAGCACCATGTGCCGGTGATGCCGCTCGTCGTGAACCCGGGCTTCGACCAGCAGATGCTGCACGAGCTGCTGACCAACGACGTCGCCCGGCACCGCGCCACGCACATGCTCCTGGAGCTGTGCCGGCGAAACGGGTTCTGGGGCATCCAGTTCGATTTCGAGGACCTGAGCATCAACGACCGGGACGCATACAGCCGGTTCGTGAAGGAAACAGCGGACTCCCTGCACGCCGAGAACTTCAAGCTGTCCTTGGCCGTGGTGCATCGCCCCGATGCGCTGCCGGGCCCCACGGCCTATCAGGCGTGGCTGTTCGAAGACTGGCGCGCCGGCTACGACCTGGACGCCCTGGCGAAGTCGGCCGACTTCATCTCGGTCATGACGTACTCCCAGCACACGCGCCGCACGCCGCCCGGCCCCAACGCCGGCCTGCCGTGGGTACGCGACGTCGTCCAGTACTTCCTGGACCACGTGCCACCGGAGAAGCTGTCGCTGGGCGTGCCCACCGGCTCCCAGCACTGGTACACGTCCTACGAGCCGGACCGCATCCACCCGGAACGGGCGCGCTCTTACAGCGAAGGGATCAGTTACGCGCGCGCCCAGGCGCTCATCGACCGCAACAACGCCGAGGTGACGTGGAGCGACCAGCAGGAGGTGCCGTACACGTTCTATTCACGGGGCGGCACGTTCGAATGGATCTTCCTCGAGGACGCGCGCAGCTTCGCGGCCAAGCTCGGTCTGGTCGACCATTTCCACCTGCGGGGCATCTCCGTCTGGCGCCTGGGCAACGAGGATCCGGGCATCTGGGACGATCTGGCGCAGCGGCCCTGAGGCGCCGCTGCTGATCGTCGATCGACGATCGACGATCGACGGAGGGTCGCGCGGTAAGCCAGCCGACCGGCTCGCCGGTTGGCTTCCCGGCGTGAGCCTGGCTCAACGCGAAAGACGGGACGGGCGCCAGGGCGCGAAGGCGCCAGTGCGAACCGGCGTGCCGCCGGACGGCCGCCGCGCACCGTCCGGAATCAAACGCACCCCTCGAACGCCGGCGATCATCGATCATCGATCGTCGATCGTGCGACCGCGTCCCCCAACCGCACCTCCGCCCCCACCACCGTCGAGCGCAGCTCCACGCCGGGGCCGAACAGGAGCACCACCGTCGAGCCCAGATGGAAAGTCATGATCTCCTGGCCCGCGGCCACGGGCACCGGCGGCTCGTACGTGCGCCGCTCCGGGCCCGCGCCGCGCCGGTTGGTGGTCCAGCCGGGATCGAACGCGGCGCTGATGCGACCCACGTTGAAGGCGCCCACAGCGGCCACGGCCACGCGGCCGGCGAGGCCGTCCACAAAGCAGATCAGCCGCTCGTTGCGGGCGAACAGCCCGGGAACGCTGCGCACGCTGGGCGGGTTGACGGGCAGCAGCGCGCCGGGGACGTGGTGCGCCTCCGCGATGACGCCGCGGCACGGGGTGTGGATGCGGTGGTAGTGGCGTGGGCTCAGGTAGAACGTGGCAAAGGCGCCGCCCTGGAAGCGCGCCGCTTGGGCTTCGTCGTCCAGCAGCTCCGCCACGGAGTAGCGGATCCCCTTGGCCTGCACGAGGCGACCGGCCTCGATGCGGCCCGACTCGCCCGCGATGCCGTCCACGGGCGAGCCGAACACACGGTTTTCGGGCGGCCAGCGGCGGGTGCCTTCCCGCAGCTGCCGCGTGAAGAAGGCGTCCAGGGAGGGGTAGTCGCCCAGCGGCCGGGCGACTTCCGACAGGTCGATACCCAGGGCGCGGGCGAACGCCCCCAGCACGGCCCGGCGAGCCGGTCGCGGGATGGGCAGGTCGGCGAGCCGGCCGAACGCGCGGCTCATCGTCGCCAGCGGCATCCGCCGCAGCACGACCAGAGCCGCGCGCCAGCCGGCGTCCGTCACTGGATCTCGAGCGCCGCGTTCACGCCCGCGTGGTCCGACGGCCACAGGCCTCCGGGCGTCCGGTCCGACAGCTGGTCTCCGACCACCTCGATGGAGTTCCCGGTGAAGTCGTTGTTGGAGAAGAAGACGTAGTCGATCCGTTCGTAGAAATCGGCCGTGGCGTCCGTCAGGTCTTCCTGGTGGCAACACGTGAGCCCGTCGCCCGTGCCTGCCGCCGTCCATGTGTCGGTATACCCGGCCTGCTGGATCTCGCTGTAGGACTGCGTGTTGCTGCCGTCCGCCGCAGAGTTGAAGTCGCCCACCAGGAGCACGGGCAAGCTCTCCCCCTGGAGCCGGTCGATGAGCTCACCCGCCTGCGCTTCCTGCACTTGCGGATTCGCTTCCGTTTCCAGGTGCGTGTTCATGAACAGGAACGTCTTGCCGCCGATCTTGACCTTCGCCGACTCCCACGAGCGCCGGAACGGGATGGACAGGCTGCCCAGGTTCACCGTGTAGACGTTGGTGTACGGGGCGGTCCTGGCATCCGACGTCTCCACGCCGGACCGGGCCAGGATCACGTCCCGGTCGGTCATGCGGATGTCGTCGCAGCAACCCGAGGCCGTGGCCATGGGCATCTCGACATCGGCGTTCACCGACTCGATCACGACCTGATACGACGCACCGTGCGCCGCCAGCGAGTCCGTGAGCAGCTTCAGGTAATCGAGCACGGTATCCGTCGCCGAGACCAGGCCGCCGCCGGCCAGGTCACCGGGCGACTGCAGCCGGTAGAGCGACACCTCCTGCAGACCCACCAGGTCGGGTGCGGCCTGCGCGATCTGCGCCGCCAGACGGCCTGCCCGCGCGGGGAAGTTGGTCGCCTGTACGGTCGCCCATGCCTGGGCCACCAGACCCGGGATCTGTGACGGGTCCGTCGCCTGGACCACCTTGAAAATGTCCGCGCCCAGGTAGACGTTCTGCGTCATCACGCTCACCTGCGCCGTGCCACCGCCGCCGGTGGTCAGATCGCAGCCGCCCAGCGACACGACCACAGTCAACAACAGGGGACCGGCCGCCCTCGACAGGGCGCCCGAGCGACGCCCGTGGGTTCGCCCCCGCCGGGAATCGTGTGTCATTCCGTGCTCCATGGTTGGAGGAACGGCCCGCCGGGATCGCCGGGCCGGTCGCGCAATATGAGCCCCGGCCACCGCGCCGGACAAGGCAGTCGCCGGGGCCGGACGCCTCGCCGACGGAACACGGGTCGCCCTCCCGACACTTGCGCAGCGGGCCTGTGTCGTCGTACAACATCCCAACCCGCGTAATTATCGCCATCTCGGAGAGAACCGGCCGTGCGTGGACCCACGCCGCTCCTGCGGCGAACAGGAGGCCAATTTTGCCTGGCCTCGAGCGCCTTTTCTGCCTTCAAGGAGAACCACCAGCCATGAAGAACGGCATCCTACGAGCAGGCGCAGCCCTCGGCCTCGCCCTCCTCGTCGCCGCCCCGCTGCACGCCCAGGGCGCCGCCGTCTACACCCACAGCGCCTGCCTGAGCGCCCGCGGCCAGGCAGGCGTTGCCGCCACCTGCAAGGACGGCTCGTCCATCTACTACAACCCGGCAGCCATCGTCACGACGCCCGGCGCCATCGGCGCCGGGGTCACGGTGATCTTCAACGGCGGCAGCTACACATACGACTCCACGGGCGTCGTCGTGAAGCGGGACCCGGCCGCGCCCATCGTCCCGCACGCGTACGTGACGTATCCGCTCGGCGACCGCCTGGCCGTCGGCGCGGGTGTGTTCGCGCCGTACGGCCTCACCGTGGACTGGCCGGAAACGTTCGAAGGCCGCTTCATGTCCTGGAAGACCGTGCTCCAGGGCATCTACATCCAGCCGACCGTCGCCTATGACCTGCTGCCCGGGGTGCTTTCTGTCGGCGCCGGCCTGGACGTCGTGCTGGGCGGCATCGAGTTCAACCAGCACATCGACGGGCCTATCGAGGACAACCAGCTCGCGTTGCTCGGCGTTCCGCCCGGCACCGACATCGCCGCGGCCCGCCTGAAAGGGTCCGGGACCGGTGTCGCCTTCAACGTCGGCGTCCTCGCTCGCCTGGGCGACCGGCTATCCATCGGCGCACGCTACATGAGCCCCGCCAAGGTCTCCCTCGACGGCAACGCCACGTTCAACCAGATCGCGACCGGACGCACGCTGGCCATGCCCAAGAGCCTGCTCAACCCGAGCTTGACGGGCGATACCATCATCGGCCTGGACGCACTCGTGGCCCCGGAATTCCAGACGGGCGGCGCCCTCTCCGATCAGACCGTGTCCTCGGAAATCACGTTCCCGCCCCAGGCCGTCGTCGGGGTCCGCTACGAGCCCATCGACGGGCTGCAGCTCCTGGGCGATTTCCAGTGGACCGGTTGGGACACGTTCGACCAGATCATCGCCGATTTCCAGTATGCGCCGCAGCTGACGATGGTGCTCGACTACAAGAACACGTACACCTATCGCCTCGGCGCCGACTACGAGGTCACCGACGGGTTCGCGATCCGGGCCGGCTGGAGCTACAACACCGCCGCCACGCCGGACCGCACCGTGACGCCCCTCCTGCCGGAATCGATGCGCGACATCGCCACCGCCGGCTTCGGCTACACGACAGGCAATCTCACGATCGACGTGTTCTACAACTACATCCGCCAGGGAGACCGCCGCGGACGCGTGCGCGACGCGTGGGTCGTCCCCGTGCCTATCTCTGCGCTCAACATCGGCGTCTACCACATGTACGCCCACCTGGTGGGCGTGACCCTCGGCTACCGCATCGGTCCGGCCCGGTAAGGAGAGGACGGAATGTCAATGAAATCCAGCGTGCGATCCGGAGCCGCCCGCTCCGTTCTGGCCCTCGTCCTCGGCTTCCTCATCGCCGGCACCGCCTGCGTCAAGGACGACGCCGTCGAGCCCCAGCAGGTGCCGCCCCAGGGCGGCGACCTCTTCCTCCGCTACGTGGCCCTGGGGAACTCGCTCACCGCCGGCTTCCAGTCCGGTGGCATCAACGAGGACCTCCAGAAAGAAGCCTATCCGGTCCTGCTCGCCGAGAAGGCCGGGGCCACCTTCGGCATCGCGGCCATCAACAACCCCGGCTGCCCACCCCCATTCGTGGCCCCGCTCTCCAGCGAGCGCACAGGCACCCAGGAGTGCCTCGCCCGCAACATCTCCGAGGTGCCGCAGCTCGTGCAGAACCTGGCCGTGCCCGGCGCACTCATGGCTGACGCCACCAACCTGTTCGGGCCAGGCCTCAGCTTCCTCACCACCCTCATCCTCGGTGGCAAGGACCAGGCGGACGCCATGATCGCCGCCGACCCCACGTTCGTCACCGTCTGGCTCGGCAACAACGACGCCCTGGCCGCTGCGCTCTCCGGCGAGCTGGCACTGCTCACGCCCGTCGACTCGTTCCAGAACCAGCTGAACCGGCTCGTGAGCGCCATCAACCAGACCGACGCCATGGACGCCGCCTTCATCGGCGTCGTCAACGCCGCCGCCGTGTCGCCCGATCTCCAGCCGGGCGCCTACTTCTACGCCGTCGCCAACTCCGGCCAGCCCACGCCGGTGCCCATGAACGTCAACGCCAACTGCGCACCCGGCACGCCGGGCGGCGCCAACCTGGTCTCGTTCCTCGTGGCCAGCAACTACCTGGCCGGCGTCGACACCGTCGTCACCATCAGCTGCGCCGACGACGCGCCCTACGTCCTCAACGCCACGGAGCAGGCGACCTTGTTCGCGCGTGTGCAAGCGTATAACACCGCCATCGCCGACGCCGCCCAGCAGAACGGCTGGATCTACGTGGACCCGGCCAGCATGCTGGCGCCCGTGGTCGCCAACCCCGACGACATCCGCAAGTGCCAGGGCATGGACACCGCCAGCACCCCGGCGGCCTTCGCGTCCGTCGTCGCCAACAACTGCCCCGGACCCACGGCCACCAACTTCTTCGGCGCCCTCATCTCGATACAGCGGGCCGGTGAACACGAAGATGCCGGGCGAGTCCGACTCGCCCGGCATCACGAACGTCGCGCGAAGAGCGCCGCCTCACCGCTCCCCCCCGTCTCCCCGGTGGGGCGGCGGAGCAGGGGAGACATCTCCCTGTCGGGGCGGCACGGCAGGGGGAGGCGTCTCCCCGCAACCGCTACTGGCGCTGGTAATTCAGCGTGTACGTCAACGGCTCCTTGAGCTTCGGACTCTCGACCTTCACGTGCATGGCCATCGTCGAGCCGTCCGGCGACCACTCGAACTGGTTCGTGCGCACCCCGTCCGACGCCACGTACACCTGGTCCAGCGTCTGCGGACCCACCTCGTGGATCACCACGCGGAATTTCTCGCCGTCCTCCCGCGTCCACGACACCGTGTCGCCGTTCACTGGTGCCACCACCGGCTTGCGGCCATCGAACGAGATCGACCAGTTGTCGTCCGGACGCGTGATGTCGATGGTCTGGTACACGTCGTTCGTCTTCGTCAAACGGCCGCGCGCGAACGTCCGGATGAACCAGCTCACCTTCTTCACCGCCGTGTCGATCGCCTGCTTGACGTCGTCGCTGCCCTCCGCCACGTACGTGTACGTGCCCACCAGTGCCGGCGCACCGGCATCCATCGGCTGATTGGCGACGGCCGGTTGGCTGATGGTATCCGGTTGGCTGATGGTATCCGGTTGGCTGATGGTATCCGGCTGGCTGACGGTGTCCGGCCGGCTGACGGTGTCCGGCCGGCTGACGGTGTCCCGCTGGCTGACGGTGTCCCGCTGGCTGACGGTATCCCGCTGGCTGACGGTATCCGGCCGGCTGACGGTATCCCGCTGGCTGACGGTATCCGGCCGGCTGACAGTGTCCGGCTCCTGCGGCTGCTGTGCCTGCACCCACGCCGGCGCCAGCAACAGCAGCGCCACCGGTAGCAAACGCCTCGTTCCGATCATGTGCCTCGCCCCTGACCTGTTGATGGAGAAGGACTGAGAATACGGCAGATCTCACCGGGCACCAGCCACGCCGGCGCGACCATTTCCGACGCAAGCTACGGTCTTCCGGCCTCCGGCGCACGGTCGACGTGCAGGTGTCGCCAGCCGTTGACTACTTCATGGGCGCATGGTAATGTAGTCGGGTAGTGCAACCCACGACGGAGATGATGGCATGCCGCTGTACGAGTACGCCTGTCGGTCCTGTGGACAGGCATTCGAGAAGATCCGCAAGTACGAAGAGCGTAACGACCCGACGCCGTGTCCCAACTGCGCGGGTGAGGACGTGGCCCTGGCCCTGTCGGCGCCCGGCCGTGTCGGCGTAGGCCAAGGGGCGAGCTCCACGTCGTTTGACTTTCCCTCGACCGGCGGGGGCTGCGCATCGGGGGCCTGCGGCATCTGAGGCACCTCTGCTGCGCCTCCGCTCCACCCCGCCCAGCTGCACCGCCTGCGCGGGGTGGTTCGCGGCCCGGGCGCCGATAAGGGTTGATTCGTAGACACCGATTCTGTCATCGGTCACACCAACAAGGGCGCCGGTGAACAACCCGGCGCCCTTTGTGTCGCTCCCTGAAGCCAGACACGGCGCCGCCGCTGCCTTGGCGCCGTCTCCCCCTACATGAGCCCGATGATCGTCCCGTCCGGCTCCACGGACATGCCCTCGGCGGCGGGCGTGGAGGACAGGCCGGGCATGGTCATGATGTCGCCGGCTTTGGCGACCACGAAACCGGCGCCGGCGGACGGCGTCACCTCGCGCACGTTGATGCGGAAGCCCGTGGGCCGCCCCAGCTTCGACGCGTCGTCGCTGAAGGAGTACTGCGTCTTGGCGATGCACACCGGTACGTCGCGCAGCCCGAACTCCTCCAGGCGGTTGATCTCGCGGCTCGCCTTCGGGTCGTAGTCGACGCCGTCGGCTCCGTAGATCTCCCGAGCAACCGTCTCGATCTTGTCCTTGAGGCCCGTGTCCAGCGGGTACAGCGGCTGGAAGTCGGCTTCGCCCTTGTCCATCACCTCCAACACCGTGTCGGCGAGATCCAGCACGCCCTTGCCGCCGCCACCCCACGGGTCGGCCACGGCCACCGGCACCCCGATCTCTTCCATGGCCTCCCGGAACGCCTCGACTTCGGCGTCCGTGTCGCTGACGAAGCGGTTGATCGCCACCACCGGCGGGACGTGGAACTTCCGCACGTTCTCAACGTGGGCGATGATGTTCACCATGCCTCGCTTGAGCGCGTCCACGTTCTCCTCAGTGAGCGCGTTCTTGGGCACACCGCCGTGCATCTTGAGGGCGCGGATGGTCCCGACAACGACGGCCACTTCCGGCTTCAGGCCGCCCGTCCGCGCTTTGATGTCGAAGAACTTCTCGGCGCCCAGGTCGGCGCCGAACCCGGCCTCCGTGACCGTGATGTCGCCCAGCGTCAGCCCCGCCTTCGTCGCGATGAGCGAGTTGCAGCCGTGGGCGATATTGCCGAACGGCCCGGCGTGGATGAACGTCGGCGTGCCGCCCAGCGTCTGCACCAGATTGGGGGCCAGGGCATCCTTGAGCAGCAGCGTCATGGCGCCTTCGGCCTTCAGCTCCCGGGCGCGCACCGGCTGCTTGTCGTACGTGTAGCCGATGATGATGTCGCCGAGCCGCTTCTCCAGGTCCTCGAGGTCGGAAGCCAATGCCACGATGGCCATGATCTCCGACGCCGCCGTGATCATGAAGCCGTCCTGCCGCGGCACGCCACCCGTCGGCCCACCCAGCCCGACGACGATGTCGCGCAGCGCCCGGTCGTTCATGTCCACCGTGCGGTGCCACGTGATCCGCCGCGGGTCGATGTTAAGGCTGTTGGGCCGGTGCAGGTGGTTGTCCAACATCGCGGACAGCAGCGCGTGAGCCGACGTGATGGCGTGGAAGTCACCCGTGAAGTGCAGGTTGATGTCCGCCATGGGCACCACCTGCGAGTAGCCGCCCCCGGCCGCGCCACCCTTGATGCCAAAAACGGGGCCCAGGCTGGGCTCCCGCAGCGTCAGCACGACCTTCTTGTTCCGCAGGCTCAACGCATCCGCCAGTCCCACGGACACCGTCGACTTGCCCTCGCCCGCCGGCGTCGGGTTGATCCCCGTCACCAGGATCAGCCGCGACTTCGCCTCACCGCGGCTGCGGATCACCTCCAGCGGCACCTTCGCCTTGTAGCGTCCGTAGGGTTCGATTTCCGTTTCCGAAAGTCCCAGCTTCCCAGCGATCTCCGTGATAGGCCGTAGTTCCGCAGATTGTGCAATCTCTATGTCGGTAGGCATGACGCGCCGTTCCCTCGCCTCTTTATGTTTCGTCCCCCGTCCGGGCCGCGACACGAAGGACCGCGAGTGTGCCCGCGGTCCCCGGGACGTGCCGGACGCCCGTAGCCGGGGAAGCGTGCGAGAATGGCGGGCGGAAGTCAAGTGACGACGGCCCCGCGGGCACCGTGCGGCCCGGCAACAGGCACCATGCGGACGGTACACCAGTCGCCAGTTTTGGCCCAACAGGCTATCCATGTGGCTCGTTTTCCGGGCAGTTTCGGGGACAAAACCATGGAGTAATGAGACGAAACTGGCGACTGGTGCACCGTCCGCGAGGGCCGGTCCGCGAGGCCCGCGAGGTCCGGTTTCCCGGTTCGAAGCAACGGGGCGTCACGCGCCTCGTCGCGCGCAACGCCCCGTCAACCGCCAGTCTGCTTGGGCTTCCTTCGTCAGAGCACCGGTGCAAGGGACTGACGTTTAGCCGCTCGCAGCGAGATACTGGGCGACCGGAACCGTGATCGAACGGGCGGCGTGGTCAGCACCGCGCAGCTCGCATCGGCGAGGAGTCGCCGGGCCACGCTGCCGATGAGGACGCGTTCACGGAACGTGTGGCCGCTGCCGCCCGTGACGATCAGGTCGGCGTCCTCGCGTTCCGCCAGCGCCATGAGCTCGGCGGCCGGCTCGCCATCGAGGGAAACGCGCTGCAGGTCGAGCCCGGGCGGCACGACCAGGTCGGCTTCCATGTCGACGAATCGCCGCTCCATTTCCCGGCTGTACC